>CAMLJA010000166.1 GCA_946480065.1 uncultured Thermomonas sp.
TCCACCCGGTGGCCGGGCGCATGCCGGGCCACATGAACGTGCTGCTGGCCGAGGCGGGCGTCCCGTACGACCTGATCGCCGACATGGACGACATCAACCCCGAGTTCGCCAACACCGACGTCTCGCTGGTGATCGGCGCCAACGACGTGGTCAACCCGGTGGCGAAGACGGATCCGGCCAGCCCGATCTACGGCATGCCGATCCTCGACGTGGTCAATTCGAAGAACACGATCGTCATCAAGCGCGGCAAGGGGACGGGCTTCGCCGGCATCGAGAACGCGCTGTTCTACGCCGACAACACCCGCATGCTGTACGGCGACGGCGCGGAGATGGCCAGCGCGCTGGTCAGCGAGCTGAAGGCGCTGGACGGCGGGCACTGAAGCCCGCCCAGCCCGCCGCCAGCAGCCCGGCGGCGTACAGCGCCAGGTCGGCCGGCCGGTTGGCCATCCCGGCCAGCAGCCAGGCGTAGGCGGGCCCCATCCGCAGCGCGGACTCGACCGGGCCCAGGCCCAGGGTCTGCCCCAGCTGGGCGGCGACGATGCAGAAGTTCGCCAGCGCGATGGTCGCGGCCGTGGCCAGCACCGCCCAGCCCGCGCGCGAGGCGCCCGCCGGCCAGCGCGCAAGCCCCAGCAGCAGGACCATGTCCAGCCCGGCGAGCGGGGCCAGCCACGCGACCATCCCGGCGCCGCCCAGGGCCACCAGCAGCCACGCCGCGGCGAAGCCGGCCACGCCCAGGGCCAGCAGCGGCAGCGCGAACCAGCGTGGGGACGGGCGCGGGGCGAGGGACATCCGGGGCGGCCTGGAGGCGGGCGCGCATCATAGCCGGCGCGGCCGTCCGCTGATCCGGCGCGGGAAGTGGACTAGAATGGTACGGATTCCAGAGGCAGGCACCGCGATGTATTCCCGCAGCAGCGAACCCGTCCGTTTCGAGCGCGACTGCGAGGCCGTGCTGGTCCCGCAGGGCGACCAGGTGACGCTGCCGGCCGGCACCGTGGGCTACATCACCCAGTCCCTCGGCGGCAGCTGGACCGTGTTCGTGGAGGGCAACCTGATGCGGGTGGCCGGCAAGGACGGCGACGCCATCGGCAAGGAGCCGCCGGACGCCATCGAACTGCCGGAGGGCGCCAGCGACGAGGACGTCGAGCGGCTGGTCTGGCGCCAGCTGCGCACCTGCTTCGACCCCGAGATCCCGGTCAACATCGTCGACCTGGGGCTGGTGTATTCGGCCGAGGTCCGCCCGCAAGAGGACGGCCAGCGGTCCGTGGCCGTGCGGATGACCCTCACCGCCCCTGGCTGCGGCATGGGCGACATCCTGGTCGACGACGTCCGCAGCAAGCTTGAGCTGATCCCCACGGTGGCCGAAGCCGACGTCGAGCTGGTGTTCGACCCGCCGTGGAACCAGACCATGATGTCGGACGTGGCGCGGCTGGAAACCGGCATGCTCTGAGCCTGCACGGGCGGCCTCGACGGGACGCGACCATGACCTGCGGGCTAGTCGCGATGCGTCACTTTTCGTCACTGCGGGTTCGCGCAAAATCGTGCTGCCCTGCAGCAGCGGAGGTCGCCACATGTCCGTACCGGGGCGGTTTGATGCCCTGCAGCAATCCACGGAAATGGCTCTGGACCGGCGTTGACTACGTTTTCAAACGCCGTCATTCCCGGCCGTTATTTCGTTATTCCCCTGCCTGCTTGACGGGATGCGCGCAGGCGACCAAGAGTCCGCCATCGCTTCGGGTTTGGTTCAGCTTCCTGGAGCGACTCCCGCTTCCAACAAGACCAGGCGCGACCAGCGACCAGGCCCCCCGCGGGATCCGTGTGCCATCGAAGGCCGCGACGCGGCCGTCCGCCAATCACCTAGGGGAGTCACCAGTGAACCGTCGCTTGAACACGCTTGCCACCGCCGTGGCCCTGTCCCTGCTCGCCGCCGGCGCGCAGGCCGCGAACCGGGCCGACCTGCACGGCAGGGACCTCGGGCTGCTGAAGCAGCAGTACCAGTCGATCGCCGCGCGCGGCGCGGCCGCCCATGCGCATACCCGCCACGAGCAGTTCATCGGCGCCGACGCCAGTTCGCGCCTGCTGCTGCGCTCGCGCCATGCCGACCATGGCGTGCGCAACCACCGCTACCAGCAGACCTGGCGGGGCATCCCCGTGTTCGGCGAGGGCATCGTGGTCAGCGAGGACGCGGCCGGCAACGTGCGCAAGCTGTTCGGCAACCTGGTCCAGGGCCTGGACCAGGACATCGCCTCCACCACCCCGCGCGTCAGCCGCGCCCAGGCGCTGGTCGCCGGCAAGCGCGCCGGCCTGGGCAACCGCCTGTCCGGCATGCTCACCCGCGACGAGCGCGCCGACCTGGTGGTGTTCGTGGACGACGCCGGCCGCGGCCACCTGGCCTACGCGGTCACCTTCTTCGCCGACGGCCTGGCCAGCGCGCCGACCCGCCCGGTGGTGATGGTCGACGCCGGCAACGGCCGCGTGCTCAAGCAGTGGGAAAACCTGCAGCACGCGCTCGTCGGCACCGGCCCCGGCGGCAACCAGAAGACCGGCCAGTACGAGTACGGCACCGACTACGGCTACCTGGACGTGGCGCAGAGCGGCAGCACCTGCACCATGAACAACGCCAACGTGAAGACCGTCAACCTCAACGGCGGCAGCAGCGGCAGCACCGCGTTCTCCTACGCCTGCCCGCGCAACACGGTGAAGCCGATCAACGGCGCGTACTCGCCGCTGAACGACGCCCACCACTTCGGCGGCGTGATCTTCGACATGTACCAGGCCTACCTGGGCCAGGCGCCGCTGACCATCCAGCTGGTGATGAAGGTCCACTACAAGACCAACTACGAGAACGCGTTCTGGGACGGCACCGCGATGTACTTCGGCGATGGCGCCAGCACTTTCTACCCGCTGGTCAGCCTGGACGTCTCCAGCCACGAGGTCTCGCACGGCTTCACCGAGCAGAACTCCAACCTGACCTATTCCGGCCAGTCCGGCGGCATGAACGAGGCCTACTCCGACATGGCCGGCGAGGCGGCGGAGTACTACGACCGCGGCGCCAACGACTGGCTGGTGGGCGCCGAGATCTTCAAGGGCAGCGGCGCGCTGCGCTACATGTGCAACCCGACCCAGGACGGCGGTTCGATCGACAACGCCGCCGACTACACCAGCAGCCTGGACGTGCACTACAGCTCCGGCGTGTACAACAAGGCGTTCTGCACCCTGGCCAAGAAGGCCGGCTGGACCACCCAGAAGGCCTTCACCGTGTTCGCCCGCGCCAACCGCGACTACTGGACCGCCAGCAGCACCTTCAACCAGGGCGCCTGCGGGGTGGAAACCGCGGCCGGCGACCTGGGCTACGCGGTCGCCGACGTCACCTCCGCGTTCTCCGCGGTGGGCGTGGGCTGTTCGGGCGGCGGAGGTGGTGGCGGTGGCAGCACCGGCGGCGCGCTGGCCAAGGGCGTGCCGGCGACCGGCATCTCCGCGTCCACCGGCAGCGCGGTGAACTACACCCTGGTGGTGCCCTCGGGCGCCAGCAACCTGGCCTTCACCATGTCCGGCGGCACCGGCGACGCCGACCTGTACGTTAAGTACGGCAGCGCGCCCACCGACAGCTCGTACGACTGCCGTCCGTACAAGTCGGGCAACAGCGAGAGCTGCACCTTCGCCACGCCCTCGGCCGGCACCTACTACGTCCGCATCAAGGCCTACTCCAGCTTCTCCGGGGTCAGCCTGGTGGGCGACTACGCCACCGGCGGCGGTGGCGGCGGCTCCGCGCAGACCTACACCAACGGGACCGACGCCAGCATCCCGGACTACAACAGCACCGGCATCACCAGCAGCATCGCGGTGTCCGGCCGCAGCGGCAGCGCCCCCAGCGGCACCCAGGTGGCGGTCAACATCGTCCACACCTACAGCGGCGACCTGGTGGTCGACCTGATCGCGCCGGACGGCTCGGTCTACAACCTGTCCAACCGCAGCGGCGGCAGCGCCGACAACATCAACAAGACCTACACGGTCAACCTGTCCAGCGAGGCGATCAACGGCACCTGGAAGCTGCGCGTCAAGGACCTGGCCCGCTACGACACCGGCTACATCAACAGCTGGAGCATCACCATGTGACCAAGGTCGAAGGCGGGACGCCACGACCAGGACCCCGGCTTCGGCCGGGGTTCTTTTTTGACGGTAGGCGCCGCGGGACGTGACGCCCGGCGGGGCCTCAGCCGGCCGCCTCGAAGCGGTTGGCGTCCACGTTCTTGCGGACCTTCGACGGGTCCCAGATACGCCCGTTCATGGCGATGTAGACGCCAGGCGGCAACGACTGCACCGCGCCCACCGCGCAGCCGATGTTGAACTCGGCATCGGAGCCCTGGAAGCGCGCCGGGTTCAGCGCGCCGGTCAGGATGATGGTCTTGCCGGGGATGTCGGCCAGCACGCGCGCGGTCTCCACCATGGTGTCGGTGCCGTGGGTGACCAGCACGCAGGCCTCGTCCTGCGCGGCGATGGTCGCCCGCAGCAGTTCCCGGTCCGCGGCATCCACGAACAGCGAATCCTTGCGCAGCAGCGGGATCACGTGGAAGCGGAACGCCACCCCGAGCTCCTGCAGGATCCGGCCGATCTGCGGCTCGCCGACCTGGTAGTCCGACTTGGCGTCGAAGTAGACCTTGTCGATGGTGCCGCCGGTGGTGACGATGAGCAGGTTGTCCATGCCGCGGGCCCTCGAAAAGGCGGATTATCCGCCAGCCGGCGCACGCGCGTCAGGCCGCGGCCGGCAGGCCCAGCGCACGCCGCAGGGGATCCAGCAGCGCGCCATAGGTCGCCGCGTGCGCCGGGCCGGCGCGCAGCGGCTGCCGTACCTGCGCCGCGCTGGCCGTGCGCACGCTGCGCGCCACGCGGTGGGGCGCCAGGCAGGCGGGGTCGAAGGCCAGCCCGCAGTCGGCCAGCAGGCGGCGCACGCCGGCTTCGGGGTCGGCCACCAGGGCCTCGTAGCGGTGCAGGTGGATGCGCGCGGAATCGCGCGCGCGACAGGCGTCCATCGCGCGTTCGCAGCCGCGCAGGA
>CAMLJA010000167.1 GCA_946480065.1 uncultured Thermomonas sp.
GCGCTGCGCAGGTACTGCGGCGGCGCCGCGGCCTGCGCGCCCAGCGCGGCGGCGGCGTGCCAGGGCCAGCGCGGGTCGTAGAGCATGGCGCGGGCCAGGGCCACCGCGTCGGCCTGGCCGTCGGCCAGCACCGCCTCGGCCTGCGCCGGCTCGGTGATCAGGCCCACCGCCACCACCGGCATCGCCACCTCGCGCCTGATCGCCTCGGCGAACGGCAGCTGGTAGCCAGGACCCGCGGCGATCTTCTGGTCCGGGCTGAGGCCGCCGCTGGAGACGTGGATGTAATCGCAGCCGCGCGCGTCCAGCGCCTTCGCCAGGGCGATGCTCTGCGCCAGGTCCCAGCCGCGATCCACCCAGTCGGTGGCGGAGATCCGCACGCCCACCGCCATGGTGGCCGGCACCGCGGCCCGGACCGCGTCGAACACCTCCAGCACCAGCCGCATGCGCTGCTCCAGGGCGCCGCCGTAGCCGTCGTCGCGGCAGTTGCTCAGCGGCGACAGGAATTCGTGCAGCAGGTAGCCGTGGGCGGCGTGGACCTCGACCAGGTCGAGCCCGAGCCGCGCGGCGCGGCGGGCGCTGTCGGCGAACGCGCGCACCAGGGCGTCGATCCCGGCCTGGTCCAGCGCGCGCGGCACCGGGCTGGCGGCGTCGTAGGCCAGCGCCGAGGGCGCCACCACCTCCCAGCCGCGCGGATCGCCGGGCGGCAGCGCGCCGCCGCCGTCCTCCCACGGCTTGCGGGTGGAGGCCTTGCGCCCGGCGTGCGCCAGCTGCACGCCCACCGGCATCGGCGACCAGCGCCGCACCGTGGCCAGCGCCTGCGCGAACGCGGCCTCGGTGGCGTCGTCGTACAGGCCCAGGTCGGCCCAGCTGATGCGCCCGCGCGGCTCCACCGCGGTGGCCTCGGTGATCAGCAGGCCGGCGCCGGACAGCGCCAGGCTGCCCCAGTGCTGCACGTGCCAGTCGCAGGCCAGTCCGTCCACCGACGAGTACTGGCACATCGGCGCCACCAGGATGCGGTTGGACAGGCGCAGCGGCCCGAGTTGCAGCGGGGTGAACAGTCGGCTCATCGGTGGCTCCCAGGGGACCGGCCATGGTCCCCGCGCCGGCCCGGCGCCATCAATGCCATGGGCGGAACGCAGTCGCGCGCCGGCTCAGTGCGGCGGCGGCGGCAGCGCGGCCAGCGCGGCCAGGATCTCGTCCGCCAGCAGCGGCTGGGCGGCTGCCACCGGGTGCAGGTTGTCGGCCTGGAACCAGCGGCGGTCGGTGCCCAGCGGGGCGAGGAAATGCGGCACCAGGCCGGTCTCCAGACGCTGGCTGATCAGCAGGTAGCTGCGCTGGAATTCGTCGGCGTAGCGGCCGAAGTTGGGCGGCAGCCGCATCCCCACCAGCAGCACCCGCGCGCCCGCCGCGCGCGAGGCGCCGATCATCCAGCCCAGGTTGGCGCCCAGCTGGGCCAGCGGCAGGCCGCGCAGGCCGTCGTTGGCGCCCAGTTCGATCACCACGATGTCCGGGCGCACGCGCCGCAGCTCGGCGGCGATGCGGCTGCGGCCGCCGGCGCTGGTCTCGCCGGACACGCTGGCGTTGCGGAAGGCATAGCGGCCCGATTTCGCGTCCGCCAGGGCCACCCAGCCCTGCTCCGGGCGCAGGCCGTAGGCGGCCGACAGCGAGTCGCCCATGACCAGCACCTGCTGCCGCGGCCCGCCGGCCAGCGCCTGACCGGCTAGCATCAGCAACATGACCCCCACGCCCCACACCGAACCGCGCACCGACATCCACGCCACTCCCGCCGCCACGACTGCCGGGAACGCTAGCACGCCCGGCCCGGGCAGCCTGCGCACGCGCGGGGTGGGCAAGACCGTGCCGCTGCCCGACGGCGCGCTGACCATCCTCGACGGGATCGACCTGGACATCGCCGCCGGCGAGCGGGTGGCGATCGTCGGCGAGTCCGGCTCGGGCAAGACCACCCTGCTCTCGCTGCTGGCCGGGCTGGACGTGCCCAGCCGCGGCGAGGTGTGGCTGGACGGCGAGGCGATCCACGCGAGCGACGAGGACGCCCGCGCCGCCCTGCGCGCGCACGCGGTGGGCTTCGTGTTCCAGAACTTCCAGCTGATGCCGGCGATGAGCGCGCTGGACAACGTGGCGCTGCCGCTGGAGCTGCGCGGCGAAGCCGGCGGCGCGGCCGCGCGCGCGCTGCTGGAGCAGGTGGGCCTGGGCCAGCGCCTGCACCACCTGCCGCGCCAGCTGTCGGGCGGCGAGCAGCAGCGGGTGGCGATCGCGCGTGCCTTCGCCACCAAGCCGCGGATCCTGTTCGCGGACGAACCCACCGGCAACCTAGACCGCAAGACCGGGCTGGCGATCGAGGACCTGCTGTTCGGCATGGACGACGCCCGCGCCACGACAGTAGTGGTGGTGACCCACGACGAACGCCTGGCCGCGCGCTGCGACCGCCAGCTGCGGCTGGACGCCGGGCGGCTGCTGCCGTGAGCCGGCTGGCGCGGATGGCCGCGCGGCAGGCCTGGTCCGGCTGGCGCAACGGCGAATTCGGGGTGCTGCTGGCGGCGCTGTTCGTGGCCGTGCTGGCCTTGGCCGGCGTCGGCAGCATCGCCCAGCGCACCACCGACGCACTGGCCGCGCAGAGCCGGCGGCTGGTCGGCGGCGACGCGGCCTTCAGCAGCGACGACCGTGCGGTGGACGCCGCGTTGCGCGATGCGCGGCGGCTGGGCCTGCGCAGCTACCGCAGCGTGGAGCTGTCCAGCATGGTGGGCGTGCGCGGCGGCGTGCCGCAGCTGGGCACGCTGAAGGCGCTGGCCGGCGACGCGCCGCTACTGGGCCCGTACCGCGTGCGCACCGCGCAGGGGGTGCAGGCGCTGGACCGGCCCGCCGCCGGCACGCTGTGGCTGAGCGCCAGCGGCGCCGCGCGCCTGCCCGCACCGCTGGGGGCGGTGGTCGAAGTCGGCGGCCGGCCGCTTCGGCTGGCCGGGATCGTGGTGGAAGAACCGGACCGGCCGCTCAACGGCGTGGAACTGGGGCCGCGCGCCATCGTGCCGCTGGCCGAGGTGGAGGCCGGCGGCCTGCTCGGCCCCGGCGCGCGCGCGTCGTGGCGGGTCGCGGTGGCCGGGCCCCCGGCGGCGATCGGCCCCTGGGTGAAGGCGCGCGAAGCCGACCGCAGCCCGGGCGCGCGGGTGGAGACCGGCGACGACCTCAGCCCGCAGCTGCGCGCCGCGCTGGACCGCGCGCAGCGCTTCCTGTCGGTGTCGCTGGTGCTGACCGCCGCGCTGGCGGCGGTGGCCATCGGCATGGCCGCGCGCCAGCACGCCGAGCGCCACCGCGCCATCGCCGCCACCCTGCGCGCGCTGGGCGCTGGCCAGCGCGCCATCGTCGGCCTGTACGTGGGCCAGCTGGCGCTGCTGGGCGGCGCCGCCATCGCGCTGGCCCTAGTTGCCGCGGCGCTGCTGCAGCAAATGGCGGGCACCTGGATCGCCCGCGAGCTGGGCACCACGCTGCCGCCGGCCACCGCCTGGCCGCTGCTGAAGGGCGGGCTGGTGGGGCTGTGGATCCTGCTGACCTTCGCGCTGCCGCCGCTGCTGGCGCTACGCCGGGTCAGCGCGCTGGCGGTGCTGCGCCAGGACCTGCGCACGCCCTCGCCGCCGGCGCTGCTGCTGTTCGGGCTGGCGCTGGCCGGCCTGCTGGCGCTGTTCTGGCAGGCCGCCGGCAACGCCACCACCGGCGCCATCCTGCTGGGCGGGCTGCTGGCCACCGCCGCGGTGCTGGGCCTCGCCGGCTGGGCGCTGGCGGCAATCGTCGCGCGCGCCGGACGCGCCGGCAGCGGCATCGTCCGCTACGCGCTGCTGAACCTGTCGCGCCGGCGCCGCCTCACCATCGCCCAGGTGGTGGCGCTGGGCACCAGCCTGATGGCGCTGCTGCTGCTGTTGCTGGTGCGCACCGACGTCTGGGAGCAGTGGCAGGCCACGGTGCGCGGCGACGCCCCCAACCGCTTCGTGATCAACGTGCAGCCGGACCAGCGGCCCGCCTTCGATGCCGTGCTGGCGCGGCTGGGCTACACCTCGGCCGGCCTGTCGCCGCTGATCCGCGCGCGCTACGTCGGCGAAAGCGCGCAGCAGCGCGGCCGGCCGGCGCCGCAGGGCCGCGGCGAGCGGCTGATGGACCGCGAGTTCAACCTGTCTACCGCCGATGCGCTGCCGGCGGGCAACACCCTGCGCGCCGGGACGTTCTGGAACCCCAGGACCGCGCGCGGCGAATTCTCCGTGGAGACCAAGTTCGCCGAGCAGCTGCGTTGGCGGATCGGCGACACGCTGGCGTTCGACGTCGCCGGCCAGCGCATCGAGGGCCGCATCACCAGCCTGCGCGACGTGCGCTGGGAAAGCTTCACCCCGAACTTCTTCGTGATGGCCTCGCCCGACCTGGCGCGCGGCCTGCCGGCCACCTACATCACCGCGGTGAAGGTGCCGGTGGGCGACACCCGGCTGGCGGTCGCGCTGTCGCAGGCGGTCCCGAACGCCAACGTGATCGACATCGACGCCATCACCGGCGAGATCCGGCGCATCGGCGACCAGGCCGCGCTGGTGATCCAGGTGGTGTTCTGGTTCGCCTTCCTGTCGGGCTGCCTGGTGTTCGTGGCGGCGGTGGCGGCGACCCGCCGCGAGCGCATCACCGAGCTGGGCGTGCTGCGCACGCTGGGGGCCAGCAGCGCGCAGCTGCGCACGGCGCAGCTGGTGGAGTTCGGCGCGATCGGCGCGATCGCCGGCGGCATCGCCGCGGTGGCGGCGGCCGGGATCGGCACCCTGTTCGCCCAGCACGTCCTGGACCTGCCGCCGACCTGGAGCGGCACCACGCTGGCCATCGGCGCGGCCGGCGGCACGCTGGCGGCGATGCTGGCCGGCTGGCTGAGCATGCGCCGGCAGCTGCACGCCACCGTGCGCGACACCCTGGG
>CAMLJA010000168.1 GCA_946480065.1 uncultured Thermomonas sp.
ATCAGCAAAGAAGGAACCATCGAAAACCTGAAAGTTGTGACCGGTCACCCGCTCTTGATTCAGGCAGCCATCGATGCTGTCAAGCAGTGGCGCTACAAGCCCACCCGGGCCGCGCGCAGCAGCGGCAGCGCCGCGTGCAGGGCGCCGATCGCCTCGGTGGCGCCGTTCCAGGCCACCGCCACGCAGGCCTGCGTCGGCTCGGCGGCGCCGGCATCGGCCGGCACCAGCAGGCAGGGCAGCGCGCTGGACAGGACCAGCTCGGCCACCCCGGTGCCGGAGCGCCAGGGGTCGTCGCCGCCCAGCCCCAGCACCAGCAGGTCGTGCCAGCGGCCGGCGTGGCGCAGCAGCGCGGGCAGGTGTCCGTCGGCCACCACCCAGCGCGCCTCGGGCACGCCCAGCGAGCAGGCCCAGGCCTCGAACGCGGGGCCGGCGGCGCGGGCGGCGCGTTCCTCGCCCTCGCGCCAGGCGGTGTAGTCGGCCAGCACGCCGGGCACGTCGTACTCGGGCAGCACCGGCAGCGGCGGCAGCACGTGGACCGCGGTGAGCGAGGCGCCCAGCGCGGCGGCCACGCGCGCGGCATGGGCCGCCGCGGGATCGCGTTCGCGATGGCGGGCGGCATGGACCAGGATGTCCTGCATGGCGGCTCTTCCGGTCGCGCCGGCGGACCCGGCACCGGCAGTGTGCGCGCCGGCCGGGGCCTCGCCTTGATATGGCTCAATTTCCGGCCCGGCGGCGCTGCCGCCCGTCGGCAAGCCGGTTCAGCCGGCCGGGCGCTGCGCCCGCGGCGGTTCGGCGTCGCAGCCGCTGGCGGCCTGCTGCAGGCGGCGCGGCGCCAGGATCCGCACCCGCCGCCCGCGCACCTCGATCACGCCGTCCTCGTGCAGCCGGCTGAAGCCGCGGCTCACGGTCTCCAGCGCCAGCCCGAGGTGGCGGCCGATCTCGTCGCGGCTCATCGGCAGGTGGACGTCGTCGGCGGGATGGCCGATCCGGCGGTAGCGGTCCGCCAGCCCGATCAGGAACAGCGCGATCCGCTCGCTGGCCTGGCGCCGCGACAGCACGTCGACCAGGTCATGGTCGCGGTCCGCGCTCTGCCCCATCACCTTGAGCAGCTGCCGCTGCAGGCTGGGCAGCTGCGCGGCCACGGTGGACAGGCTGGCGAACGGCAGCTCGCAGACCCGCGCCTCCTCCAGCGCGACCGCCTCGCAGCGGTGCCGGCCGCTGCCCACCGCGTCCAGGCCGAAGATCTCGCCGGGCAGGTGGAAGCCGAGCACGTGCTCCTCGCCGGATTCGTTCACCACCACGGTCTTGAAGGCGCCCTCGCTGGCCACGAACACCGATGTGAGCGGGTCGCCGGCGCGGAACAGGCGCTCGCCGCGCTGCAGCGGCCGGCGCTGCTGGACCAGCGTGTCCAGCTGCCCCAGGTCGTGGCGGTCGATCCCCGCGGGCAGGCACAGCTGCACCAGCGAGCAGTCCGCGCAGCTGCGCCGCAGTCTTGCCAGGTCGATCTGGGAGGGGTGCTCCATCCCGGCTTCCGGAGTAGGCTCGTGCCATTATCGGTCAGAACGCGCACCAGCGGGATGGCGCGCGCTTTGATCCGGATCAAGCGGGGCGCCGGCGGCGGCCGGGATAATCACCGCGCAATCCAGCCGGAGGTTCGCATGCAGGGCAACAGCGGGATCTACAACGACAGGGTGGTGCACCAGTTCGCGGTGGCCACCGTGGCCTGGGGGATCGTGGGGATGCTCGTCGGCGTGCTCTGCGCCGCCCAGCTGTACTGGCCGGCGCTCAACTTCGACACCCCCTGGCTGACCTACAGCCGGCTCCGCCCGCTGCACACGAACGGCATGATCTTCGCCTTCGGCGGCTCGGTGCTGTTCGCCACCTCGCTGTACGTGGTGCAGCGCACCTACCACGTGCGGCTGATCTCCGACCGGCTGGCGCAGTTCGTGTTCTGGGGCTGGCAGGCGGCGATGCTGGGCGCGGTCGTCACCCTGCCCCTGGGCATCACCCAGAGCAAGGAATACGCGGAGCTCGAGTGGCCGCTGGACGTGCTGATCGCGATCGTCTGGGTGGCCTACGGCTGGCTGTTCTTCGGCACGATCGCCAAGCGCCGGGTCAAGCACATCTACGTGGCCAACTGGTTCTACGGCGCCTACGTGATCGCGGTGGCGCTGCTGCACATCGTCAACAACCTGGTCATGCCGGCCGGCCTGTGGAAGTCCTACCCGGTCTACAGCGGCGCGGTCGACGCGATGGCGCAGTGGTGGTACGGCCACAACGGCGTGGCGTTCCTGCTCACCGTCGGCTACCTGGCGATGATGTACTACTTCGTGCCCAAGCAGGCGCAGCGCCCGATCTACTCCTACCGCCTGTCCATCGTCCACTTCTGGGCGCTGATCTCGATCTACATGTGGGCCGGCCCGCACCACCTGCACTACACCGCCCTGCCCGACTGGGCGCAGTCGGTGGGCATGGTGTTCTCGGTGATCCTGCTGGCGCCCAGCTGGGGCGGCGCGATGAACGGCATCCTCACGCTGTCCGGCGTGTGGCACAAGCTGCGCACCGACCCGATCCTGAAGTTCCTGATCGTGGCGATCAGCTTCTACATGATCGCCACCTTCGAAGGCCCGATGCTGTCGATCAAGACGGTCAACTCGCTGTCGCACTACACCGACTGGACCGTGGGCCACGTGCACGCCGGCACCCTGGGCTGGGTGGCGATGATCTCGATCGGCTCGCTCTACGCGCTCTATCCGCGCCTGCTGGGCCTGCCGGGGATGTACTCGACCAAACTGATCGACACGCACTTCTGGATGCACACGATAGGGGTCGTGTTCTACATCGTCTCGATGTGGATCGCCGGCATCACCCAGGGCCTGATGTGGCGCGCCACCAACCCCGACGGCACGCTGACCTACAGCTTCGTCGAGTCGCTGGTCGCCACCTACCCCTATTACCTGGGGCGCCTGCTGGGCGGGCTGCTGGTGCTGGGGGGCATGTGCCTGATGGGCTGGCACATGTGGAAGACGTGGCGGATGGCGCATGGCGTGGCCGAGCACCCGGTCCTGCCGCCCGACATCGCCGAAGCCAAGGCCTGAGGACGCCATGGGAATCGCACACGAGAAAGTCGAGAAGAACATCGGCCTGCTGGCCGTGCTGGTGGCGGTGGCGGTGTCGCTGGGCGGCCTGGCCGAGATCGTCCCGCTGATGTTCCAGGCCGAGGCGATCAAGCCGCTGCCGGGCGTCAAGCCGTACCCGGCGCTGGAACTGGCCGGCCGCGACGTCTACATCCGCGAGGGCTGCTACAACTGCCACTCGCAGATGGTGCGCACCCTGCGCTTCGAGACCGAGCGCTACGGCCACTACTCGCTGGCCGGCGAATCGGTCTACGACCGGCCGTTCCAGTGGGGCTCCAAGCGCACCGGGCCCGACCTGGCCCGCGTCGGCGGCCGCTATTCCGACGACTGGCACCGCGTGCACCTGGTGAACCCGCGCGACGTGGTGCCCGAGTCGAACATGCCGGGCTTCCCGTGGCTGGCGGAAAACAGGCTGGACGGGGCCACCGTGCAGTCGCACATGCGGGCGCTGCAGCGGCTCGGGGATCCCTATGCCGACGCCGAGATCGCGGCCGCCGCCGAGGCGGTGGCCGGCAAGACCGAACTGGATGCGCTGGTGGCCTACCTGCAGGGCCTTGGCCGCCACGCGCCGCGGGGGAACTGACCGATGCTCTACGGAATCGTGACCATCCTGCTGCTGCTGCTCTTCGTTGCCGTCTGGGCCTGGGCCTGGCAGCCGCGGCTGCGCGGGCAGTTCGAGGCCACCGCACGCCTCGCGCTGGACGACCATCCGACCGCCGGCGCGGCCGGCGACGCCGCGGGGGACGACGCATGAGCACGGCATGGAACTGGTACGTGATCGCGCTGGTGCTGTTCAACCTGCTGGGCGTGACCTGGCTGCTGTGGTGGACGGCCAGGCGCCGACCCGGCGATCCCAAGCCGGAGGACACCAGCCACTACTGGGACGGCGACATCACCGAATACAACAAGCCGATGCCGCGCTGGTGGATCAACGGTTTCTACATCGCCATCGCGTTCGCCTTCGCCTACCTGTTCTGGTACGGCGGCTTCGGCACCTACCCGGGCTTCGGCAAGTGGAGTTCGCAGGCCGAGCACGACCGCCAGGCGGCAGTCGCCAGCGCGCGGCTGGAAAAGACCTTCGCCCCCTACAGCGGCCAGCCCATCGATGCGCTGGCGCGCGACCCGCAGGCGGTCAGGCTGGGCAGGTCGATCTTCGCCAACACCTGCGCCACCTGCCACGGGTCGTCGGCCAAGGGCGCGGTGGGCTATCCCAACCTCACCGACGACATCTGGCACTGGGGCGGCGCGCCGGACCAGGTGCTGCACACCGTGCTGGAGGGCCGGGAAGGCGTGATGCCGCCGTGGGGCACGGTGCTGGAGGGCATGGGCGGGCCGGACGCCGTGGACTACGTGATCGCCTACGTGCACCAGTTGGGCGACGCCGGCGGCGGCACCCCGGGCGACTACGCCGCGGCCCGCGGCAAGGCGCTGTACGAGGGCGTGTGCGTGGCCTGCCACGGCAAGCAGGGCAAGGGCGACCCGGCGGTCGGGGCGCCGGACCTGACGGATGCGTACTGGCTGTACGGCGACAGCCGCGAGGCCCTGCGCGAGACCATCGGCAACGGCCGCCACGGTGTCATGCCCGCCTGGGGCAAGACCCTGGGCGACACCCGCTCCCGCTTGGTCGCGGCCTACGTCTGGTCGCTGTCGCACCCCGCCGCGGGCGCGCCGCCGGCGACCGGCCGGTGAGCGGTTTCACCACGCCGGGCTTCGACCATCCGCCGCGCCCGCTGGCGCAGCGGCTGGGCGCCATCCTGTGGCCCAGCTTCTTCGCCGCCGGGGTGGCGACGATGGTGTGCTTCGCCTTCATCGA
>CAMLJA010000169.1 GCA_946480065.1 uncultured Thermomonas sp.
ATCGACGCCGGCGTGGTCGAGGGCGACACCGTCACCATCTTCTACGACCCGATGATCGCCAAGCTGATCGTCTGGGAAGAGGACCGCCCGCGCGCGCTGGCGCGGCTGCGCGAGGCGCTGGCGCAGTGCGAGGTCGAGGGCCCGAAGTCGAACGTGGGCTTCCTGGAGCGGCTGGTGCGGCATCCGGCGGTGGTCGACGCCACCATCGACACCGGCTACCTGGACCGCCACCTGGACGAGTTCCTGGCGCCGGCCACGCCCAGCCGCACGCTGGTGCTGGCCGCGGCCACCGCGCGGCTGCTGGCGCAGGAGCATGGCGCCCGCGCCGACGCGGCCGCCGGCTCCGACCCCGGCTCGCCCTGGGCGCGGGCCGACGGCTGGCGCCTGGGCCACGCCGGCGCGCGCCGGCTGGCGTTCGCGCGGGCCGGGGAGCGGATCGAGCTGGTCGCGCACGGCCACGCCGGCGACTACCGGCTGGAGATCGACGGCGGGCGCCACCGGGTCGAAGGCGCGCGCCTGGAGGGCGGCGTGCTGACCGCGCGGATCGACGGCGGCATGCGCCGGTTCCGCGCCGATGCCAGCGCCGGCAGCGTGCTGGTGCACGACGGCGGGCAGCGGCTGCGGCTGGACGCGGCGCCGGTGTATCGTGGCCGCGACGGGGATGGCGCGGCGTCCGAACACCGCATCCGCGCGCCCATGCCCGGCCGCGTGGTGCTGGTCCAGGCCGGGGTGGGGCAATCCGTGGCGACGGGGGACGTGGTGCTGGTCATCGAGGCGATGAAGATGGAGCTGGCGCTGAAGGCGCCGCGCGACGGCGTGGTCGCCGAGGTGCTGGCGCAGGCCGGCGACTTCGTCGAGGCCGACGTGGTGCTAGCGGTGCTGGAGCCCTGACATGGCGCTGCCCGCGGACGTGCGCATCGTCGAGGTCGGCCCGCGCGACGGGCTGCAGAACGAAGCCGCCGACATCGGCACCGCGCGCAAGATCGAGCTGATCGACCGGCTCTCGAAGACCGGCCTGCGCAGCATCGAGGCCACTGCCTTCGTCAGCCCGAAGTGGGTGCCGCAGATGGCCGACGCCGCCGAGGTCCTGGCCGGCATCGCCCGCGCCCCCGGCGTGTCCTACCCGGTGCTGGTGCCCAACGAGGCGGGCTACGAGCGCGCCCTCGCCGCCGGCGCGCGGGAAGTGGCGGTGTTCACCGCCGCATCCGAGGCGTTCAACCTGAAGAACACGAATGCCACCATCGAGCAGTCGCTTGCGCGTTTCGCGCCGGTGCTGGCGCGGGCCAGGGCCGACGGCGTGCGGGTGCGCGGCTACGTCTCCACCGTGCTCGGCTGCCCCTACCAGGGCGCGGTGCCGCTGGCCGACGTGGTGCGGGTTTCGCGTTCGCTGCACGACATGGGCTGCTACGAGATTTCCCTGGGCGACACCATCGGCGTGGGCACCCCGGCCAGGGCGCGGGCGATGCTGCAGGCGGTCGCCGGCGAGGTGCCGATGGCCGCCCTCGCCATCCATTTCCACGACACCTACGGGCAGGCGCTGGCCAACGTGCTGGCCTGCCTGGAGGAAGGCGTGGCGGTGGTCGACAGCGCGGTCTCCGGCGCCGGCGGCTGCCCGTACGCCAAGGGCGCCAGCGGCAACGTGGCCAGCGAGGACGTGGTCTACATGCTGCACGGCCTGGGCATCCGCACCGGCATCGACCTGCCGGTGCTGGCGGAGACCGGCCGCTGGCTGGCCGGCCTGCTGGGCCGCGAGACCGGCAGCAAGGCGGGCAAGGCGCTGGCGGCGGGATGAACGCCGACCCCGCGCAGCCGGCGGACGCCGCCGCGGCCCAGGCCGGCGACGACCTGCTGGCGCTGGCCGGCGCGCTGGAGCGCGCGGCCGCGGCCAGCGACGGCAGCACCCCGGGCCGGCTGCTGGAGGACGCCGCGCAGGCGCTGCGCGCCTCGCAGTCCGCGCTGGAGGCCGAGCGCACCCGCTACCGCGCGCTGTTCGACGCGGTGCCGGACCCGGTCAGCGTGCTCTCCCGCGACGGCACCGTGCTGGACCTCAACAAGGCCGGCATCCGCGCCTACAAGCGGCCGCGCGAGGAGATCGTCGGCAAGTCCATCGGCGTGCTCAACCCCGACCTGCCGCGCGACCACATGGCGCCGGTGCTGGAGACCCTGGACCGCGGCGAGACCTACGTCATCGAGGTCACCAACATGCGCGCCGACGGCACCCGCTTCCCGGTGGAGGTGCACTCGGCCAACCTGCTGTACGACGGCCACGACGCCATCGTGGCGGTGGCGCGCGACCTCAGCCAGCGCCAGGAAGCGGAGATCCGCTACCGCGAGCTGATGGAGTCCATCGACAAGGGCATCCTGATCCAGGACGGCGATGGCCGCTTCGTCTACGGCAACCCGGCGGCGATGCGCATCCTGGGCCTGCGTTCGCGCGAATCGCTGGCCGAGGCGCTGGGCCAGGGCCGCTGGAAGATCCTGCACGAGGACGGCCGGGAGATGGCCCACGACGAGCTGCCCACCGTGCGCGCCCAGCGCGAGGGCCGGATCGTCGAGAGCACCGTGATCGGCATGTACCACCTGCAGCGCCGGCAGCTGCTGTGGCTGGCGGTGACCGCGGTGCCGCAGTACGCGCCGGGCGCGGACCGCCCCGGCCAGATCCTGGCGCTGTTCAGCGACGTCACCGAGCTCAAGCGCGACGGCACCTGGTTCGACCGCGCCCAGGCGCTGGCGCGCATCGGCGGCTGGCAGTGGGACCGCGCCGCCGACGAGTTCTACATCACCGAGGAAGCGGTGCGCATCCTCGGCGCGGCCTCCCCGCCCACCGACCTGGCGGGGTTCCTGGCCTGCCTGCGCGAGCCCGACCGCCGCCAGGTGCACGCGGTGCTGGACAAGGTCCGGCTGGGCACCGGCTTCGAGCTGGAACTGCAGGGCGCGCAGGCCGACGGCACCCCGTTCTGGATCCGCATGATCGGCGAATCCGAATCCGGGGGCCCCGCCACCGAGCTGCTCACCGGCACCCTGCAGGACGTGACCGAGCGCAAGCAGGCCGAGGAGACGCTGCGGGTGCAGGCGCAGACCGACGCCCTGACCGGGCTGCTGAACCGCGACGCGATCCTGACCCAGATGGACCTGCGCCTGGCCGATCCGCCCGCCAACCGCTTCGCCCTGCTCTACATCGACCTGGACCGCTTCAAGATCGTCAACGACGTGCTGGGGCACGGCGCCGGGGACCTGCTGCTGATCGCCGCCGCGCGCCGGATCCGCGACGCCGTGGGCAGCGAGGGCCTGATCGCCCGCTTCGGCGGCGACGAGTTCCTGGTGCTGTGCAACACCGGCGACGACGCCGGCCGGCCGCAGCGCCTGGCCCGGCAGATGCAGCAGGCCTTCCACGACAGCTTCCGCCTGGCCGACGACGAGTTCAGCATCACCGCCAGCATCGGCATCTCGCGCGCGCCGGACGACGGCGAGACCCCGCAGCAGCTGATCCAGAGCGCGGACGTGGCGATGTACGACAGCAAGCGGCGCGCCCGCAACAGCTGGCAGGAGTTCTCGCCGGAGCTGGCCGCGCGCCAGCACGAGCGCCTGCAGACCGAGACCCAGCTGCGCCGGGCGCTGGACAACGGCGAGTTCCACCTGGTCTACCAACCGCAGGTGGACCTGCGCAGCGGCCGCATCCTGTACGCCGAGGCGCTGGTGCGCTGGCACAACCCGCAGCTGGGCGAGATGCGGCCCGACCGCTTCATCGAACTGGCCGAGACCACCGGCGACATCATCCGGATCGGCAACTGGGTGCTGCAGGAAGCCTGTGCGCAGATGCGCCGCTGGCGCGAGGCGGACCTGCCGGTGCAGCGGGTGGCGGTGAACGTGTCCTACCGCCAGTTCGTCGGCGACGACCTGGCCGCCAGCGTGCAGCGGATGCTGGACGCCGCCGGCCTGCCCGGGCACGCGCTGGAGCTGGAGATCACCGAGCGGGTCTTGGTCGACGACACCAGCGACACCGTCGACGTGTTCGACCGCCTGCGGCGACTGGGCGTGCAGCTGTCCATCGACGACTTCGGCGAGGGCTACAGCGCGCTCAACTACCTGCGCCGGTTGCCGATCCACGCGCTCAAGCTCAGCCACTCCTTCCTCAAGGGCGTGCCGGGGAAGCCGTCCGACGTCGCCATCTGCCAGGCGGTGATCGGGATCGCCCAGAGCCTGGGCCTGGGGATCGTGGCCGAGGGCGTGGAAACCGAGGCCCAGCGCGACTTCCTGCTGCGGCTGGGGGTGAGCGTGGGCCAGGGCTTCCTGTTCGCGCCGGGGCTGCTGCCCGGCGAATTCACCCGGCGGGTCGCCGCCCAGCAGGAGCAGGCATGACGCTTCCCGAGGCCGTGGTGCTGCGCCCGATCCGGCCCGGGGACGATGCGGCGATGGCGGCGGTGATCCGCACCGTGATGCCCGAATTCGGCGCCACCGGCAGCGGCTTCGCGATCGCCGACCCCGAGGTGGACTGGATGAGCCGCGCCTACGCCGCGCCCCGCCACGCGTATTTCGTGGTCGAGCGCGACGGCCGGGTGCTGGGCGGCGGCGGGGTGGCGCCGCTGGCCGGCGCCGACGCCGAGACCTGCGAGCTGCGCAAGATGTACTTCCTGCGCGAGGCCCGCGGCCTGGGCGCCGGCGCCGCGCTGATGGCCCGCTGCCTGGAGGCGGCGCGCGGCTTCGGCTTCGCCCGCTGCTACCTGGAAACCCTGACCGGCATGGACGCGGCGATGCGGCTGTACGAGCGCAGCGGCTTCCGCCGCATCGACGCCCCGATGGGCGCCACCGGGCACGGCGGCTGCAACACGTTCTACCTGCTGGAGCTTTAGAGATCGGAAGAGCGTCGTGTAGGGAAAGAGTGTAGATCTCGGTGG
>CAMLJA010000170.1 GCA_946480065.1 uncultured Thermomonas sp.
AGACCTTCTGGCCTTCCTGCAGGGACTTGAAGCCGGTGCCCTGGATCGAGCGGAAATGGACGAACAGGTCGTCGCCGCTCTGCGGGGTGATGAAGCCGAAACCCTTGGCGTCGTTGAACCACTTGACGGTGCCGGTCTGACGGTCGGACATGGTGCTACTCCTTGGAACAGTGATGGGAACACGGCCCGCGAAACGGTGCCGCGACTGCAAGCAAGGGGTAACGCACACGATGTAGCGGATCGCGATGGACCTACCGCATCGGGTCACGATGTACCGTGATCCCGCTTTGAACAGTGAGCGCACCATACCCTAAAACGGGTCGCGAACGTGAACGGGGTGCGAAATAGAGGAAGGGCCGCCCGTGGGCAGCCCCCCTGGCCGGCCGGAGCCGGATGGCGCGGTGCGCGTCAGTGGCGCGGATTGCTGGTGCGCTCGGACTGGGACTGGCCGCTGGCCCGGGTCTGGTCCTGGTCGCCGCGCATCCACGCGGCCTGGCAGGCCTCGCGGCCACCTTCGTCCCAGCGCAGCGCGCTGGACCCGCGGTTGGCCTCGTACTGGCTGCGCAGCTCGCCTTCCACGTCCGAGAACTGCTGGCCCGCGTACTGGTTGCGCGCCTCGGTGCCGGTCCGGTAGGCGGGTTCATACTGGTCGAAGCTGCGGCCGGACGCGTAGTACGGCTCCTTGTTGTACTGCGACTGCCAGTACTGGCGATTCTCCTGGTTCCAGCCCTGCTCGCCCGCCTGCTGGCGCGTCGCGTGGGCCGGATTGCGGCTGTTGGCCTGCTGGGAATCCTGGGTGTTCTGCTGCTTGTTGTTCATTGCGTGCACTCCATGCGGGGGGAACGGCCGCGATGCCTCCCGGCCGCTGGAGCGGACGGGGCACAGGCGTTGCGACACGATCCCACCTTACGCAGCCGGGTGTTAGCGCAGGCGCGCGGTGGCGTAAAGGCGCGGCTAACGGGGTTCAGCTGCTTGAACGGAGGGGCAACGAAAACGGGCGGCCGAGGCCGCCCGTTCCCGGTTCCGTCGCAGGCGACGCTTGGCGCGTTACTTGGGCATCAGCACGCCGTCGATCACGTGGACCACGCCATTGCTCTGGCGCACGTCGGCGGTGGTGACCTTGGCGGTGCCGCCCTTGGCGTCGGTCAGCACGATGCCGCCCATGCCGTCGGCGGTCGCGGTAAGTGTGCCGCCCTGCACGGTGGTCAGCTTGGCGCTGCCGCCGCCGGCGTTGATCTGCTCCATCAGCGCGGCCGCGTCCACGTTGCCGGCCACCACGTGGTAGGTCAGCACCGCGGTGAGGTCGGTCTTGGCTTCCGGCTTCAGCAGGCCGTCCACCGCGCCCGCGGGCAGCTTGGCGAAGGCGTCGTTGGTGGGCGCGAACACGGTGAACGGACCGGCGCCCTGCAGGGTGGCCACCAGGTCCGCGGCCTTCACCGCCGCCACCAGCGTGCTCAGGTTGGGCGCGGCCGAGGCGTTGGTGACGATGTCCTTGTCGGCGTACATGGCGGCGCCGCCCACGCTGGGGTTCGCCATCGCGTCGGGCATCGGCTCGGCGGGCATGGCGTCGGCGGTTTCCATCGGCACCGGGGCGGGGTCCGCGGCGGCGGTATCGGGGGCGCTGCAGGCGGCCAGCACCAGCACGCTGGCGATGGCAAGGGGCAGGGTGGACTTCATCGGGAATTCTCCAGTGGGGGAAGGCGCGGCGCACCGCAGTGGGGGCGTGCGTTGCCTGACCCGTTACGCAGCCGGCGCGCGCGCGGATGCAGCGGCCGCCGGATCGCGCCCGGAACGTGATGCGGGCGTTAACCCCGCGTCTGCGCCCGCGCGCGGTGGCGCGCGGCAGGCGCGGTCACTGCGCGGCGAAGAAGCGCGCGAACGCGTCCGCGGTGCGTTCGATGCCGGCGTCGTCCACGTCGAGGTGGGTGACCAGCCGCAGGGTGGGCAGGTAGCCGATGCTGATGCGGATGCCGGCGTCGCGCAGGTGCGCGTCGAGCGCGCGCAGGCGCTCCACCGGCACGTCGATGAAGACCATGTTGGTGTGCTGGCCGAGCACGGCGGGCCCGTCGATGGCGCGCAGCCGCTCCGCCAGCCGCGCGGCGCGCGCGTGGTCGTCCGCCAGCCGCGCGACGTGGTGGTCCAGCGCGTGAAGGCAGGCCGCCGCCAGCATCCCCGCCTGGCGCCAGCCGCCGCCGCAGACCTTGCGCCAGCGCCGCGCCTTGTCGATCAGCGCGTGCGGCCCGACCAGCACCGAGCCCACCGGCGCGCCCAGGCCCTTCGACAGGCAGACCGAGACGGTGTCGAAGTGGCGGGCGATTTCCCGCGCCGGCACGCCGCAGGCCACCGCGGCGTTGAACAGGCGCGCGCCGTCGAGGTGGTAGCCCAGGCCGCGGTCGCGAGCGAACGCGCCGGCCTGGCGCATGTAGTCCAGCGGCAGCGTGCGGCCGTGCCAGGTGTTCTCCAGCGCCAGCAGGCGGGTGCGCGCGAAGTGCGGATCGACCGGCTTGATCGCCGCCGCCACGCGGTCCAGCGGCAGGCTGCCGTCCTCGGCCTGCACGATGGGCTGCGGCTGGATCGAGCCCAGCACCGCGGCGCCACCGCCCTCGAACTTGTAGGTGTGCGCGTCCATGCCGACCAGGTATTCGTCGCCGCGCTCGCAGTGCGCCAGCAGCGCCAGCAGGTTCGACTGGGTGCCGGTGGGGACGAACAGGCCGGCCTCGAAGCCCAGTTCGTCCGCCAGCCGCCGCTGCAGCGCGTTGACCGTGGGGTCCTCGCCGTAGACGTCGTCGCCCACCTCCGCCGCGTGCATCGCATCGCGCATGGCCGCGGTGGGCCGGGTGACGGTATCGCTGCGCAGGTCCACCGGGTGCATCGCCGTTCCTTCCGTGCCGCGTCGGGCGGGAAGGCGACTTTACTGGAAGCGGCGGCTCAGCCGCGGCGCGCGGCCTCGATCGCGGCGATGTCGATCCTGCGCATGGTCATCATCGCCTCGAACGCGCGCTTGGCGGCGGCCGGATCCGGGTCCGCGATGGCGTCGGTGAGCGCGCGCGGGGTGATCTGCCAGTTCAGGCCCCAGCGGTCCTTGCACCAGCCGCAGGCGCTCTCGCGCCCGCCATGGCCGACGATGGCGTTCCAGTAGCGGTCGGTCTCGGCCTGGTCGTCGGTGGCTACCTGGAACGAGAACGCCTCGGTCTGCGGGAACGCCGGGCCGCCGTTGAGGCCCAGGCAGGGCAGGCCGAGCACGGTGAATTCCACCGTCAGCACGTCGCCGCGGCTGCCGGACGGGTAGTCGCCGGGCGCGTGGTGGACCGCGGTGACCGCGCTGTCGGGGAACGTGGCGGCATAGAAGGTGGCGGCGTCCAGCGCGGTGCCGTCGAACCAGAGGCAGATGGTGTTCTTGGCGGGCATGGCGGATTCCCGGACGGGGTTGCGGCAGGTGTAGCACGCGCGCCCGCGCGACGCCCGCCGCGCCGCGTCAGGCGTGCGCGGCGTGGCCGGCGCGCTCGCGCAGGCGCAGCAGGTTGCGGATCTTGGCCAGCAGCTCGGCCGGGTCGACCGGCTTGCCCAGGTAGTCCTCGGCGCCGCTCTCCAGCCCCACCACGCGCGAGCCGCGGCCTTCGTTGGCCGAGACCATGATGATCGGGATGGCGGCGGTGGCGGGATCGGCCTTGAGCGTGCTGGCCACGGCGAAGCCGTCGAGGTCGGGCATCTGCGCGTCCAGCAGCAGCAGGTCGGGCGGATCCGCCTGCACCCCGGCCAGCGCGGCGCGGCCGCCGTCGGCGGTGCGGGTCTCGTACCCGGCGTCGGCCAGCAGGTCGGCCATCAGGCCGGCCAGTTCGGGTTTGTCGTCGACGATCAGGATGCGGTGCGGCATGGCGGCGGTCCTCGGGAACACGCGGCGGATGCTGGCGCCGGGCGCGGCACGCGGACGTGAAACCGCGCCCGCCCGGTCGGCTGCCGTTCACCGTGCGCGCGCCGCGCGCCGCGGCTACCCGGTCGCGGACCTGGTGCTGCCGCCCGGCACGCTGGACTAGCGCCGGCCCGCGGCGCGCTGGCTATGATGGCGGCCTTCCCGCCCGGACGGCCGCATGTCCTCGATCCCGGTCCTGGTGCTCGACCTCGTCGGCACCTTCGCGTTCGCGATCAGCGGCGCCACCCTGGGCGTGCGCAAGCGGCTGGACCTGTTCGGCGTGCTGGTGCTGGCGTTCGCCGCGGCCACCGCCGGCGGGATCGCCCGCGACACCATGATCGGCGCCACCCCGCCGGCCGCGCTGGTGGACTGGCGCTACCTGGCGGTCTCGCTGCTGGCCGGGGTGGTGAGCTTCTACGGCTACGAGCGGGTGGAGCGCCTGCGCAACCCGGTGCAGCTGTTCGACGCGGTGGGGCTGGGGCTGTTCGCGGTGTCCGGCGCCGGCAAGGCGCTGGCGCACGGTCTGGGCCCGAGCGGCGCGGTGCTGCTGGGCATGCTCTCCGGGATCGGCGGCGGGATCGCCCGCGACGTGCTGGTGGCGGAAATCCCGGGCGTGCTGCGGCGCGAGCTGTACGCGGTGGCGGCCCTGCTGGGCGCGGCCTGCGTGGTGGCGGGCGACGCCGCCGGCTGGCCGCCCGGGCCGGTGGCCGCGGCCGGTGCGGCGGCCTGCTTCCTGCTGCGCTATGCCGCGATCCGCCGCGGCTGGCAGCTGCCGGTGGCGCGCTGACGCCTCAGCCGGCCTCGACCCGGTTGCGGCCGTTGCGCTTGGCGCGGTAGAGCGACTCGTCCGCGCGCTGCATCAGCGTGGCCAGGTCGTCGCCGGCGCGCGCCTCGGCCAGCCCCACGCTGACCGTCACCGGCAGCGACCCGGAGGCGAACGCCACCGCCTCGCGCAGGAAGTCGCCCTGCAGCTGCGCCTGCGCC
>CAMLJA010000171.1 GCA_946480065.1 uncultured Thermomonas sp.
ACAGACGGTGCCGCTCTTCTGGTATTCCTTCCAGCCGGAGCCAACGATGTAGCCACGTACGATGGCTTCCACCGCGACTGGTTTAAGGCGCTTGGCGACAACTGCGCGGCCTTCGACCAGCGGCAGTTCAGCGGCCGGCACGATGTCTTCAACCTTGTCGCCGGTGAAGTGGTTCGGCACCAGGTGCTCCAGCTTGGCAAACCAGAAGTTGGAGATGGCGGTGAGGATCTTGCCCTTGTCCGGGATCGGCTCGTTGAGGATCACGTCGAATGCCGAAAGGCGGTCGGTGGCGACCATCAGCAGGCAGCGCTGGCCGGCGATGGTGTCGCCGAGGTCGAACACGTCGCGGACCTTGCCGCGGTGGACCAGGTGCAGGCCGGGCAGGTCGGACTGGAGCAGGGTGGTGGCCATTCGGGCGGTCGATGGGCGTGGGGGCGACAGTGTAAGGCCGCCCGGCGGCCGCCCCGGCGCCCCGGGTAAGATGGCGCCATGACGCGACGGTGGTACGGCAAGTTCTTCGGCCTGGTCGCGGGCTGGCTGCTGCTGCGCCATCCCGCGGGCGGGCTGCTGGGCCTGCTGGTGGGCCACGCCTTCGACGCCGACTGGTTCAAGTCCGCGCGCGACCACCCCTACCGCGCGTTCGGGCTGCCCGAGGATGCCAGCGACGCCGAGGTGGAACAGGCCTACCGCCGGCTGATCTCGCAGTACCACCCCGACCGCCTGGCCGGCGCCGCGCCCGAGCTGCGCGCGCAGGCCGAGGCGCGCTCGCGCGAGCTCAACGCCGCCTACGACCGCATCCAGACCCTCCGGAAAAAGAAGAAGTGACCATGCCGCAAAGCCTGCTCCAGGACACGGTGATCGCCCCGTCGATCCTCTCCGCCGACTTCGCAAGGCTGGGCGAAGAAGTGGACAACGTGCTCGCCGCCGGCGCCGACTGGGTGCACTTCGACGTGATGGACAACCACTACGTGCCCAACCTGACCATCGGCCCGCTGGTGTGCGAGGCGCTGCGCAAGCACGGCGTCACCGCCCCGATCGACGTGCACCTGATGGTGGAGCCGGTGGACGCGCTGATCCCGATGTTCGCCGACGCCGGCGCCAGCCACATCAGCTTCCACCCCGAGGCCAGCAGGCACGTCCACCGCAGCGTGCAGCTGATCAAGTCGAAGGGCTGCCAGGCCGGCCTGGTGTTCAATCCCGCCAGCCCGCTGGACGTGCTGGACACCATGCTGGACGAGATCGACTACGTGCTGCTGATGTCGGTCAACCCCGGCTTCGGCGGGCAGTCCTTCATTCCCTCCGCGCTGGAGAAGCTGCGCAAGGTGCGGGCGATGATCGACGCCCGCGGCCGCCCGGTGCGGCTGGAGATCGATGGCGGGGTGAAGCCGGACAACATCGGCGGGATCGCGGAGGCGGGCGCCGACACCTTCGTTGCCGGCAGCGCCATCTTCGGCAAGCCCGACTACGCCGCCGTGATCGCGCAGATGAAGCGGGCGGTCGCGGACGCGCGCTGAGCGAAAAAAAGCCGGCGCCGCGGGAGGGGAGCGGCACCGGCTTCGGGAATGAGCGGGCGTCCTGCCCTTCCGTCGTCCCTGCGATGGACTCCCATGCTCCACGCATTCGATGACGCCGGCGTGACAGTCGTTGCCCGGCCTTCACGCCGCGTCGGTAGGCTGCCGCGGATGGCAGCGAAACATCCGCACTGGCGATTGATCCTCAACGGCAAGGCCGCCGGCGACGAGGCCGTGCGCGCCGCCGTGGCCACGCTGCGCGCGGACGGCGTGGCCGTGGACGTGCGGGTGACGTGGGAAGCCGGCGATGCCGCCCGCTACGCGGCGGAAGCCGTGGCCGACGGCGTGGACGCAGTGGTCGCCGCCGGCGGCGACGGCACCCTGGGCGCGGTGGCCGGCGCCCTGGCCGGGCGTCCCGAACCGGCCGACGGGCTGCCCGCGCTGGGCCTGCTGCCGCTGGGCACCGCCAACGACTTCGCCACCGCCGCCGCGCTGCCGGTCGAGCCGGAAGCGGGACTGCGCCTGCTGCTGGAACAGCCGGCGGCACCGATCGACCTGCTGCGCGTGCGGGCCGACGCCGCCGACGCCCGCTGGGTGGCGAACCTGGCCAGCGGCGGTTTCGGCACCGAGGTCACCACCGAGACGCCGGACGGCCTGAAGTCGCTGCTGGGCGGGCTGGCCTACGTGGTGACCGGGCTGTCCAGGGTCGGCCGGATCGAGCCGCAGCGTGCGCGCCTGCACGGCCCGGACTTCGACTGGGCCGGGGACTTCATCGCGCTGGCGCTGGGCAACGGCCGCCAGGCCGGCGGCGGCCAGCCGCTGTGCCCCCAGGCGCGGGTCGACGACGGCCTGCTGGACCTGACCGTGGTGCCGCCGCTGGAGGGCGAGCTGCTGTCGGCAATGGGCACCGCCGTGGCCGACGGGCAGCAGGCCGCGCTGGACCGGGTGGCAATCCGGCGCCGGCTGCCGTGGGTGGTGCTGCAGGCGGACGCGCCGCTCACCCTCAACCTGGACGGCGAGCCGGTGGCCGCGCGGCGGTTCCGGGTGGACTGCGTCCCCGGGCGGCTGCGCATGCACCTGCCGGCGGATTGCCCGCTGCGCGGCGTTGCGGATAAAGTGGGCGCATGAACCGGGCGATTCCCTCTTTCGAGCATGGTTGGCGATGGTGGCGTGGCACTGCCGCCCCGTTCGCCTGCACGCATTCCTCGAAGGACGTCCTCCGTGACCACGCACGCCCAGTTCGACCAGTACGCTTCTGACGGTTTCACCCTGGTGCCGGTGGTGCGCGAGGTGCTGTCGGACCTCGACACGCCGCTGTCCGTCTACCTGAAGCTGGCCGACGGCCCGCACACCTACCTGTTCGAATCGGTCGAGGGCGGCGAGCGTTTCGGCCGCTATTCCATCATCGGCCTGCCGGCGCGGCGGGTGTACGAGTTCCGCGGCCATGCGCTGTCGGTGCGCGAACACGGCGAAGTGGTGGAAGCGCGCGAGGTCGCCGATCCGCTGGCCGAAGTCGAGCGCCTGCGCGCCATGCACGTGGTGCCGGAGATCGCCGGCCTGCCGGGCTTCACCGGCGGCCTGGTCGGCTGGTTCGGCTTCGAGTGCATCGAATACATCGAGCCGCGCCTGCGCGCCAACGGCACGCCCGATGAGCTCGGCACGCCCGACATCCTGCTGATGCTCAGCGACGAACTGGCGGTGTTCGACAACCTCAAGGGCCGGCTGTACCTCGTCGTCCACGCCGACCCGCGCGAGCCGCAGGCCTGGGCGCGCGCCAACCGCCGGCTGGACGCGCTGGCGCACCGCCTGCGCCACGGCGGCGCGCCCTACCCGGAAACCCTGCAGCCGGCCGCGCTGGACGAGGCCGACTTCGTCAGCGGCTTCACCCGCGAGGGCTTCATCGATGCGGTGGCGCAGGTGCAGGACTACATCCGCGCCGGCGACGCCTTCCAGGTAGTGCTGAGCCAGCGCATGAGCGTGCCGTTCCAGGCGCGCCCGGTGGACGTCTACCGCGCCCTGCGCGCGCTGAACCCGTCGCCGTACATGTATTTCCTCGACGTGGGCGGCACCCAGGTCGTGGGCTCCTCGCCGGAGATCCTGGTGCGGCTGCAGGGCGGCAAGGTCACGGTGCGGCCCATCGCCGGCACCCGCCCGCGCGGCCGCACGGTGGAGGAAGACCAGGCGCTCGAGGTCGAGCTGCTGGCCGACCCCAAGGAGCGCGCCGAGCACCTGATGCTGATCGACCTCGGCCGCAACGACGCCGGCCGCGTCTCGCAGGCCGGCAGCGTGGAGGTCGGCGAGCGCTTCGTGATCGAACGCTACAGCCACGTCATGCACATCGTCAGCGAAGTGACCGGCCGCCTGCAGGACGGGCTGAGCTACGCCGACGTGCTGCGCGCCACCTTCCCCGCCGGCACCGTGTCCGGCGCGCCGAAGATCCGCGCGCTGGAGATCATCCGCCAGCTGGAGCCGGTGAAGCGCAACGTGTACGCGGGCGCGATCGGCTACGTCGGCTGGCATGGCGACGCCGACACCGCCATCGCCATCCGCACCGCGGTCATCCAGGACGGCCGCCTGCACGTGCAGGCCGGCGCCGGCATCGTCTTCGACTCCGACCCCGCGAAGGAATGGGACGAGACCATGAACAAGGGCCGCGCGCTGTTCCGCGCGGTGGCGCAGGCGGCGAAGGGGCTCTGACATGCTGCTGATGATCGACAACTACGACAGCTTCACCTTCAACCTCGTGCAGTACCTGCAGGAGCTGGGCGCGGACGTGCGGGTGGAACGCAACGACGCGCTGACGGTGGAACAGATCGAGAAACTTTCGCCGCAGCGCATCGTGATCTCGCCGGGGCCGTGCACCCCGAACGAGGCGGGCGTCTCGCTGGCGCTGATCGAGCGGCTCGGGCCGACCACGCCGATCTTCGGTGTCTGCCTGGGGCACCAGGCGATGGGCCAGGCCTACGGCGGCGACGTGGTGCGTGCCGGGCGGATCATGCACGGCAAGACTTCGCCGATCCGCCACCAGGGCAAGGGCGTGTTCGCGGGGCTGCCGGACGGCTTCGAGGCCACCCGCTACCACTCGCTGGTGGTGGACAAGGCGACCCTGCCGGACTGCCTCGAGGTCACCGCGTGGACCGAGCACGAGGACGGTGCCATCGAGGAGATCATGGGCCTGCGCCACCGCGCGCATCCGGTGGAAGGCGTGCAGTTCCACCCCGAGTCCATCCTCACCCAGCATGGCCACGCACTGCTGCGCAACTTCCTGGCGCGCACGTGAGCGCCGGACGACCACCGGAGGCCCAGCCGATGTCCTTCAGCCCGCAGGACGCGCTGCAGCGCGCCATCGAGCACCGCGAGAT
>CAMLJA010000172.1 GCA_946480065.1 uncultured Thermomonas sp.
CACCGAAGCCACGCTGTCGGCGATCCGGCTGGCGCGCGGCGCCACCGGCCGCAGCCGCATCGTCAAGTTCGAAGGCTGCTACCACGGCCACGGCGACAGCTTCCTGGTGAAGGCCGGCAGCGGCGCGCTGACCTTCGGCGTGCCCACCTCGCCGGGCGTGCCCAAGGCGCTGGCCGACCTCACGCTGACCCTGCCCTACAACGACTTCGACGCCGCCATCGCGCTGTTCGACGAATGCGGCGGCGACATCGCCGGCTTGATCGTCGAGCCGGTGGTCGGCAACGCCAACTGCCTGCCGCCGCGCGAGGGCTACCTGCAGCACCTGCGCGAGCTGTGCACGCGCCACGGCGCGCTGCTGATCTTCGACGAGGTCATGACCGGTTTCCGCGTGGCGCTGGGCGGCGCGCAGGCGCGCTACGGCGTGACCCCGGACCTCACCACCTTCGGCAAGGTCATCGGCGGCGGCATGCCGGTGGGCGCCTACGGCGGCCGCGCCGACCTGATGCGGCAGATCGCGCCCAGCGGCCCGATCTACCAGGCCGGCACGCTGAGCGGCAACCCGGTGGCGATGGCGGCCGGGCTGGCCATGCTGGGCCTCATCCAGGCGCCCGGCTTCCACGACGCGCTGGAAGCAAAGACGAACGCGCTGTGCGATGGCCTGGAGGCCGCCGCGCGCGCGGCCGGCATCCCCTTCACCACCCAGCGCGTGGGCGGGATGTTCGGGCTGTTCTTCAACGCGGAGAAGGTGGACACCTACGCGCAGGCGATGGCCTGCGACAGCGCCGCGTTCAACCGCTTCTTCCACGCCATGCTGGAACGCGGCGTGTACCTGGCGCCGTCCGCGTTCGAGGCCGGCTTCATGTCTAGCGCCCACGACGACGCCGCGATCGCCGCCACCCTCGACGCCGCCCGCGGCGCGTTCGCGGAGCTGCGCGCATGAACACCCCGCGTCCCGCCACACTGGCCGTCCACGTCGGCAACGAAGCCGATCCCGCCACCGGCGCGGTTGCGCCGCCGATCCATCTCGCCACCACCTTCCGCCACGGGCCGGCGGGCGAACGCATCGCCGGCTACGAATACCAGCGCGAGGGCAATCCCACCAACGACCGCCTGCGCGAGGCGCTGCAGGCGCTGGAAGGCGGCGCCACCGCGCTCACCTTCGCCTCCGGCATGGCGGCGATGACGACCCTGCTGGAATCGCTGCCCGCGGGCAGCCGCGTGCTGTTCCCCGACGACTGCTACAGCGGCCTGCGCATGCTGTTCAGCGAGTTCCTGCCGGAACGCGGCATCGCGGTCGAAACCGTGGACATGGCCAACCTGGACGCCGTGCGCGCCGCCTGCACGGCGCCACTGGCGATGCTGTGGATCGAAACCCCGTCCAATCCGCTGCTGAAGATCAGCGACATCGCGACGCTGTCGGAGCTCGGCCACGCCGCGGGCGCGACGGTGGTGGTGGACAACACCTTCGCCACGCCGCTGCTGCAGCGCCCGCTGGCACTGGGCGCCGACATCGTCATGCACTCGACGACGAAGTATTTCGGCGGCCACAGCGACGTGCTCGGCGGCGCGCTGGTGTTCGCCCGCGACGACGCTTTCGCCCGGCACGTGGCGCACCGGCTGCACGTCACCGGCGCGGTGCTGGCCCCGTTCAGCGCCTGGCTGATCCTGCGCGGCTGCCGCTCGCTCGGGGCGCGCATGGCGATGCACTGCGCGAATGCGCGCAAGCTGGCCACGTTCCTGGAGGCGCATCCGGCGGTGGCGCGGGTCAACTGGCCCGGCCTGCCCACGCATCCGGAGCACGCGATCGCCGCGGCGCAGATGCGCGACTTCGGCGCGATGCTGAGCATCGAGCTGCACGGCGGCCGCGACGCCGCGCTGGCGGTGGCCGGCAAGCTGCGCGTGTTCACCAACGCCACCTCGCTGGGCGGCTGCGAATCGCTGGTGGAGCACCGCGCCTCGGTGGAAGGCGCGAATCCGCGCTCGCCGCAGAACCTGCTGCGGATTTCGGTGGGGCTGGAAGACGGCGACGACCTGGTCGCCGACTTCGCGCAGGCGCTGGGCTGAGGGCGGCTCAGCCGCCCGCGAACGCCTCCAGCGCGCGCCGCAGCCGCGCCAGGCCGTCGGCGACGGCGTCGTCGCCGATGTTGAGCGCTGGCACGAAGCGCAGCACGTCCGGACCGGCCTGCAGCAGCAGCAGGCCGTGCGCCGCGGCGAGGTCACCGATGGCGCCGGCCTTGCCGGCGTGTTCCGGCTTCAGCACCGCGCCCAGCATCAGGCCGCGCCCGCGCACCTGGGCGAACAGGCCGAAGTGGCGATTCAGCGCGTCGAGACCATCGCGGATCGCCTGCGACTGCCTGGCCACGTTCGCGGCGATGTCCTGCGAGGCCAGCCGGCGCAGTGCGACGCGCGCCACCGCCGCCGCCAGCGGGTTGCCGCCGAAGGTGGTGCCGTGGGCGCCGAACTGCATCGTTTCCGCCACCTTCGGGCCGGCCAGCAGCGCGCCGATCGGGAAGCCGCCGCCCAGCGCCTTGGCCAGCGTCACGATGTCGGGCACCACGCCGTCTTCCCAGTGCGCGAACAGCGCCCCGGTGCGGCCCATGCCGCACTGGATCTCGTCCAGCACCAGCAGCGCGCCAAAGCGGTCGCACAGCGCGCGCACCGCCTGCAGGTAGCCGGGCGCGGCCGGCATCACCCCGCCTTCGCCCTGCACCGGCTCCAGCATCACCGCCGCCACGTCGCCTCCGGCCATCGCCGCTTCGAGCTGGGCGATGTCGTTGAAATCGACGTGGCGGAAACCGCCGGGCAGCGGTTCGTAACCTTCCTGGTACTTCGGCTGCGCGGTGGCTGTGACGGCCGCCAGGGTGCGGCCGTGGAAGCTGCCGCGGAAGGTGACGATCACGCGGCGCTCGGGCCCGCGCCCCTGCGCAGCGGCCCATTTGCGCACCAGCTTGATCGCCGCCTCGTTGGCCTCGGCGCCGGAGTTGCACAGGAAGGCGCGCTCGGCGAACCGTGACGCGGCCACCAGCTCCTGCGCCAGCCGCAGCGGCGGCTCGCTGTAGAACACGTTGCTGGTGTGCCACAGCCGGCCGGCCTGCTCGACCAGCGCGGCGGTGAGCTCGGGATCGCAATGGCCCAGGCTGCACACCGCGATGCCCGCGGCGAAATCCACGTAATCGCGGCCTTCGCTGTCCCAGACGCGGGCGCCCTGCCCGCGCTCGAGGATCATCTCGCGCTGCCTGTAGACCGGCAGCAGGACGTCGCGTCCCAGCGCCAGCAGTGCGTCCACCGATGCGGCTGCGGCCATCACCAGACGCCCGTGTTCGGCATCGACGCCCACGGCTCCTGCGGCGGCAGGTGGCCGTCCTGCAGCAGCTCCACCGAGATCAGGTCGGGCGAGCGCACGAACGCCATGTGGCCGTCGCGCGGCGGGCGGTTGATGGTGTAGCCCATGTCCAGCAGGCGCTGGCAGGTGGCGTAGATGTCGTCGACGCGGAACGCCAGGTGGCCGAAGTTGCGGGCGCTGCCGTAGTCCTCCTCCGAGCCCCAGTTGTAAGTCAGCTCGACCTCGGCCTCGGGGCTGTCGGGCGCGGCCAGGAACACCAGGGTGAACTTGCCCTGCGGGTTCTCCATCCGGCGCATCTCGCGCAGGCCCAGGCCGTCGCAGTAGAAGCGCAGCGACGCGTCGATGTCGCGCACGCGCACCATCGTGTGCAGGTATTTCATGGCGGTCTCCGAGGGGGATCCCGCCAATGATCCCACGCCGCCCGGCTACAGGACCTTGCCCGGGTTCATGATCCCGGCGGGGTCGATCGTCGCCTTCAGCCGCCGCATCAGCGCCAGCGCCACCGGCGGGGCGGTGGCCGCCAGCGCCTCGCGCTTGAGCTGGCCAATGCCGTGCTCGGCCGACAGGGTCCCGTCCAGCGCCAGCGCCAGCGCGTGCACCGCCTCGGCCACCGCGCCGCGCAGCGGTTCGAACGCTGCCGCGGGCGCGCCCGCCGGCTGCGAGACGTTGTAGTGCAGGTTGCCGTCGCCCAGGTGGCCGAAGCAGGCGATGCGGGCGCCCGGCGCCAGCGCCTGCACGCAGGCGTCGGCGCGCTCGATGAATTCCGGGATCCGCGCCAGCGGCACCGCGATGTCGTGCTTGAAGGACAGGCCCTCCGGGCGCTGCGCGTCCGACAGCGATTCGCGGATCCGCCACAGCGCGTCGGCCTGGGCCTGGCTGGACGGCAGCACGGCGTCGCGGGCCACGCCCGCCGCCAGCGCTTCGGCGAGCAGCGCCTCCACCGTGGCGCGGGCGTCGTCCTCGCCGCGGTGCGAGGCCACCTCCAGCAGCACCGACCACGGCGGCGGCGGCTCCAGCGGCCGGCGCAGCCCGGGGACGTGCGCCAGCGCGAAGCCGAGCACGGTCTCGCCCACCAGCTCGCAGGCGACCAGCCCGCTGCCGGCGTGCGCCTGCGCCAGCGCCAGCAGCGCCAGCGCCGCCGCCGGCGACGCCACCCCCACCCAGGCCAGCTGCCGCCCGCGCGGCCGCGGGACCAGCCGCAGCACCGCCGCGGTGATCACGCCCAGGGTGCCCTCGGCGCCGATGAAGAGCTGCTTGAGGTCGTAACCGGTGTTGTCCTTGCGCAGCCGGCGCAGGTCGTCCAGGCGCTCGCCGGTGGGCAGCACAACCTCCAGCCCCAGGCACAGGTCCCGCATGTTGCCGTGGGCCAGCACCGCGGTGCCGCCGGCGTTGGTGGACAGCAGTCCGCCGACCTGCGCGGAGCCCTGCGAGGCCAGCGCCAGCGGGAACAGCCCGCCGGCCGCGGCGGCGGCCTCGCGCAGCGTCTGCAGCACCACGCCGGCCTCGACGAC
>CAMLJA010000173.1 GCA_946480065.1 uncultured Thermomonas sp.
TGATGTCGAGGAACACGCTGTCCGGGTCGTAGGCCAGCGAGGCGATCAGGAACACGTTGGGCGCGGCCTGCAGGCTGTCGAAGGTGCCGCTGACGCCGCCGGTGGCGTCCAGCAGCGTTTCGCGCGCCCGGGTGGTGTAACCACTGCGCACGCCGAGGATCGACACCTGCCCGTCCAGCGCGGCCTGCCCGCCCACCCGCACCGCGCTGCCCAGCCACACGCCCAGGTTGCCGCTGGCCGACTGCCGGAAGTCGCCGGCGATGGTCGCCGGGCTGCTGGCGCCGCTGAGGAAACGCCCGTCGTTGGCCACGTCGCCGCCGAACGCCCCGCTGCCCCACACGGTGGCGCCGCCGGCGATCGCCAGGTCCGACGCAAGTCCCTTGCGCACGTCCAGGCCGCCGGCCTGCACCCGGGTGGCGCCGGTGTAGCGCCCGGCTTCCGTCAGGGTCAGGATGCCGCTGCCGTCCTTGACCAGGCCGCCGCCGCCGCCGATCGGATTGCGCCACACCGAGTGCCCGGAGAACGCCACGCTAACGTCGCCCCAGGCGAAGTTGGCGGGACCGCGCGCGGCCTTGCCCACGTCCAGCACGCCCCAGCCGAACACCGCGTCCACGCCCGGGGCGCCAACGTCCTTCGCGGTGCCCAGCAGGGTCTGCCGCACCAGGTCGTTGTCGAAGTACGGGAACAGCGACCACACCGCCGCCGCGGCACCCGACACCAGCGGCGCCGAGAACGAGGTGCCCTGCACCTGGTAGGCGTAGTTCTGGTCGGTGTTGTCGGGATTGGAATCCGGCGGCGAGGCGCCCACCACCCACACCGCGCCCGGCGCGGCCAGGCAGTACCCCATCGCCCGCCCGCATTCCTGCGAGAAGCCCAGCAGCCGGTCCGGCTGCGCCGGATCCAGCGCCGCCACCGTCAGCCAGCCGCGCTCCAGCCCGAACTGCGGCGCCAGTGTGGGCAGTGAGGCGATGTCCGAGGGGTCGGGCCGGTAGCGCGGGTCGTCGCCGTCGTTGCCATTGGCGAACACCACCAGCCCGCCCTTGGACAGGATGAAGTCGGTGTAGCCCTGGGCCAGCGCCGCGGCGCCGGCGGGCTGGTCCTCGAAATAGACGCCACCCCAGGAGTTGTTGACGATGCGCGCCCCGTGCGCGAACAGGTCGGCGTGCGCCTGGTCCAGGAACGCCGCGAAGTCGGCGGCGTCGGCGGTGGAGGCGGCGTTGCCCTGGCCGGAGCCGTCGTCCACCGGCGGGGTGTCGGACAGGAAGCGGCCCGAGACGATGGTGGCGGCCGGCGCCACCCCGCCCGGCCAGCGGCCGCTGGCGGACCCCGCCGCGGTCAGCGCGACCCAGGTGCCGTGCTCCAGCACGTAGTCCACGCTGGCGTCGTTGCTGGCCGGGTCCAGGTAGAAGCCGTTGTAGGCCACCCGCGGGCTGAGCTGCGGATGGTCGGTGCGCACGCCGGTGTCCAGCACGCCGATGCCCACGCCCGCGCCGCGCGCGCCCATCGCCAGCGAGGCGCCGGCGTTGATCACGCTGAGTTGCACGCCGAGCTCCGGGTCGAAGGTGAGCGGTGCCGGCAGCGCGGCGACCGCGGGCGGGTTCACCTGGGTCAGGCTGGCGTCGGTGGCCACGTTGGGGGTGAAGTCCGGCGCGCCCGACGGCGCCGGTGCCGGCACCGGCGTGGTCGACGGCGGCGTCGACCGGACCCCGCCGCCACCGCCGCCGCAGGCGGCCAGGGCCAGCGCGATCGCCAGGGCCAGGAAGGCGGCCGCCGGGCGGCGGGCGCGGGAACAGCGAGCGGGGGTCGGGGGCATTGCGGCGTCCATCGGTCGCGCCGCCGGCCCGCGGCCGGCACGGACGCGCGACCTGTCTGTTGTATGCCGCCCGCCGCTCGCCCGCAACCGCGCCCGGCTGAACGGGACAGCCTTTGCCGCGATGCAGCATCGGGCCCGGTTTCGCGCCATAATCGGGCGATTCCATCCGCCAGCGGCCCCCGCGGCCGCGAAACTCGGAGCCCCCCATGAGCGACATCGTCATCGTCGGCGCCAAGCGCACCGCCATCGGATCCTTCCTCGGCCAGTTCACCGGCACCCCCACCCCGGTGCTGGGCACCGCCGCCATCGCCGCGGCGCTGGCCGAATCCGGCGTGGCCGCCGACAAGGTGGACGAGGTCATCATGGGCTGCGTGCTGCCGGCCGGGCTGGGCCAGGCCCCGGCGCGCCAGGCCTCGCGCGGGGCCGGCATCCCGGACGCGGCCGGCTGCACCACCATCAACAAGGTCTGCGGCTCGGGCATGAAGGCGCTGATGCTGGCGCACGACCTGATCAAGGCCGGCTCGGCCCGCACCGTGGTGGCCGGCGGCATGGAGTCGATGACCAACGCGCCGCACCTGCTCAACGGCTCGCGCACCGGCATCCGCTACGGCAGCGCCGAGTTCCTGGACCACATGGCCCACGATGGCCTGACCAACCCCTACGACGGCAAGGCGATGGGCGTGTTCGGCGACATGGCCTGCGACAAGTACGGTTACGACCGCGAAGCGCTGGACGCCTATTCCGCCGAGAGCGCCCGCCGCGCCCAGGCCGCGCAGGCCAGCGGCGCGTTCGCCGCCGAGATCGCGCCGGTGACGGTCAAGACCCGCAAGGGCGAGGTGGTGGTGGACACCGACGAGGAGCCGGGCAAGATCGACCCGGCGAAGATCCCGGGCCTGCGCCCGGCGTTCGGCAAGGACGGCGTGCTGACCGCCGCGTCCTCGTCCAAGATTTCCGACGGCGCCGCCGCGCTGGTGGTGATGTCGGCCGAGGCCGCCGCGGAAGCCGGCGCCACCCCGCTGGCCCGGATCGTCGCCCACGCCGGCCACGCGCAGGCGCCGGAGTGGTTCACCACCGCCCCGGTGGCGGCCATCCGCAGCGTGCTGGACAAGGCCGGCTGGAGCGTCGGCGACGTCGACCTGTTCGAGGTCAACGAGGCCTTCGCCTGCGTGGCGATGGCGCCGATGACCGACCTCGGCATCCCGCCGGAAAAGCTCAACGTGCACGGCGGCGCGCTGGCGCTGGGCCACCCCATCGGGGCCTCCGGCGCGCGCCTGGTCGTCACCTTGCTGAATGCCCTGCGCCAGCGCGGCGGACGCCGCGGAGTGGCGTCCCTGTGCATTGGCGGGGGCGAGGCCACCGCGGTCGCCCTGGAACTGGCGTGAAGGCGGCCGCGGCCAATTTGAAAAAAACCGCGGCTACCGCTTGACACGCGACAGGGGCTTGTCATCATGTTACCGGCGCGCACTTTGCGCGTTCCCAAACCACACGACGAGGAATACGTATCATGTCGATCAACAAGATCCTGCTGGCGATGGCGCTGGGCCTGGCCCTGACCGCTTGCAGCAACAAGGAGCAGGCTGCTGACTCGGCCGCCGAAGCTTCCGCTGCCGCCACCGACGCCGCCGCTGCCGCGGACACCGCCGCCGCCACCGGCGACGCCGCTTCGGCCGACGCCGCCCAGGCCGCTGCCGACACCGCCGCCCAGGCTGCCGACGCCGCCGCTGCTTCGGCCGACGCCGCTGCCGCCGCCGGCGACATGACCAAGGCCGACGATGCCGCCGACGCCGCCGAGAATTCGGCCGACGCCGCCGAGCAGGCCAAGGACGCCGCCGAAGAAGCCGCGGCTGCCGGCAAGCAGTAAGCCGTCTCCCCGCCTGGCGCACAACGCGGGCGGGATTGCGGTACGATTGGAAGAGCCGTCGGTATGCCGACGGCTTTTTCATGTCCCCTCCACGGGGACCGCTGTAAGTAGTAGGACCGCTGCACGCAGTCAGTGAACGAACCGCCGGCTCGCGCCGGACCGCTAAGCGCACTGGCGTTGCCTGATCCAATACCGTTGCATTTCAGACAACTCCTCAGGAGAGACCCATGAACACCAAGCTTTACGTGCTCCTCGCCGCTGGCGTCCTCGCTCTGTCGGCCTGCAAGAACGAAACCGCCACCGCCCAGAACGAAGCCGCCGAGGCCTCCGCCGCCGCCGACCAGGCCGGTGCCGCCGCTGCCGACGCCGCCGCTGCCGCGGGCGACGCCGCCCAGCAGGGCGCCGAGGCCGCTGCCGCCGCCACCGGCGAAGCCGTTGCCGAGACCGCCGCCAACGCGCAGCAGGCCGCTGATGCCGCGACCGCCGCTGCCGCCGAAGCCACCGCCGAGGCCGCGCAGAACACCGCCGACGCCGCGCAGAACGTCGCCGACAAGGCCGACGCCGCTGCCGCCGAAGCCAAGCAGTAATCGCTTCGCGACACGCTGTACCGAAAGGCCCGCTTCGGCGGGCCTTTCCTTTTGGGCCGGCCGATGCCCTGCGCGGGGCGCCGGCCGCGACCGGGTATCCTGTCGCACTTCGCCGCACCGACCGCCCCGCATGCCCGCACTGGCCTCGCAACTCGATCCCCGCTCGCAGGACTTCCTCGACAACGCCGCCTTCCACCGCGAACTGGTGGCCGAGCTGGACCGCCGGCTGGCGCGCGCCGCCGACGGCGGCGGCGAGAAGGCGCGGGCGAAGCACACCGAGCGCGGCAAGCTGCTGCCGCGCGAGCGGATCGACGCCCTGCTCGACCCGGGCTCGCCGTTCCTCGAGATCGCGCCGCTGGCCGCCGAGGGCATGTACGACGATGCCGCGCCAGCCGCCGGCATGGTCTGCGGCATCGGCCGGGTGATGGGCCAGGAAGTGGTGATCGTGGCCAACGACGCCACCGTCAAGGGCGGCACCTACTTCCCGATGACGGTGAAGAAGCACCTGCGCGCGCAGGAGATCGC
>CAMLJA010000174.1 GCA_946480065.1 uncultured Thermomonas sp.
CATCGCTTTCGCCCCGGCGGAGCCGGACGGCGACATGCTGCGCGGCTCGGCGCGATCGATTCCCGGCTTCCACGTCCGCGACGCGCTGGCGCTGGTCGATGCCCGCCATCCGGGCCTGGTGCCGCGCTTCGGCGGCCACGCGATGGCGGCGGGCCTGAGCCTGCCGCGCGATGCGTTCCCCGCGTTCCGCGAGGCCTTCGTGCAGGTCGCGCGCGAGTGGCTGGATCCGGCGCTGCTGACCGAGGAACTGCACAGCGACGGCGAACTGCGTGCGGACGACTTGCGGGCGGATGTCGCGCTGGCGCTGCGCGACGGCGGCCACTGGGGGCAGGGCTATCCCGAGCCGCTGTTCGACGGCGAGTTCGAGGTGCTGGGCTTCCGCGTGCTGAAGGAGCGCCACCTCAAGCTGGAACTCGGCCTCGGCGGGCGCCGCTGCAACGCCATCCACTTCAACGGCTGGAACGGCGAGGAGCCGGGCCGGCGCATCCACGTCGCCTACCGGCTCGCGCCCGACGACTATCGCGGCGGCGATGCTATCCAGCTCGTGGTGGTGCATCGGGAAGCGGCAGCCGCGTCGGTTCCCGCCTGAGGCCGAACAGCGGCCGCAGCACCGGCACCCGGCGGATCAGCTCGTAACCGCCGAAACAGGCCGCGAAGGTCAGCACCACCAGCAGCGGGCCCTCCAGCAGCGGCGGCAGGGCCAGCGGTTTGGCCGCATGCGCCAGGGCGACGATGACGGTCTGGTGCAGGATGTAGACCGGGAACACCGCCGGCGCCAGGTAGCGCAGGGCGGGGCTGTCGACACCGCGCAGGCGGTAGGCGTAGCCGAACATGGCCGCGATCGCGCACCACTGGTTGATGCCCCAGACCAGCCGCAACAGCAGGCGCAGGGCCTCGGGAGGCGGCACTTCGTCGCTGTAGCCGCAGAAGTACCAGACGCCGGCGATCACGGCGTAGCCGGCCAGGGCGATGCCCAGCGCGACCTTGCGATGGCGCTGCAGCGCTTCCCAGAAGCCGGGCGAGAACGCCAGCAGGTAGCCCAGCAGGAACATGGGCAGGTATTGGGCGTGGTTGTACCAGTCGTCCACCAGGTCGTGGGTGGACTCGAAGCGCCCCGCCAACGCCAGCCGCGCCAGCGCCAGCCATGCCATCGGCCAGAGCAGCGCGCCCGGGCCCGACAGCCGGCGGCCGAGCCAGCCGCCGAAGGATTCCATCGCCGCCGGCGCCAGTTTCAGCAGCAGCCAGAGGATGACGGTATAGGTCCACAGGTAGGCGAGGAACCACAGGTGGTTCCAGGTCGGCGCGTCCACGCAGTCGCCGGGGGCGGCGCAGTAGAAGTCGCCGCCCCGCAGGTAGGTGTCCATGAACGCGGCGTAGCCGGCGTGGAAGCCGCCCGGCACCTTTTCGACCAGCTCGTAATAGACCTGCGGCGGCACCACCACGTACATGCCGAACAGCAGCGGCAGCAGCAGCCGCCACGAGCGCGGGCCGAGGAAGCGCCCGTCGCCACGCTTCGCCTTGCCCAGCAGGAAGGCGGTGGCCACGCCCGAGACCACGAACAGAAGCGACATCCGCCACGGGCTGGTCAGCAGCATCAGCGGTTCCAGCGTGGGGCCGGCCTGCGGGCTTTTGACGTGCCAGTCCCAGCTCACGTAGTACATGCCCACGTGGTAGAGCACCAGCAGGCCGAAGGCGAGGACGCGAACCCGGTCGATGTCGAGGCGGCGTTGCATGGGAATGGCCGTTGCGAAGGGATCGCCAGCGTTGCCTTCCGCGGGCGGGCCCGCCACCCCGGAGTGACCGTGTGACGCGGGTTGGGGACGGGCCGCGGAGCGCGGGGACGAACCGGGGGACGGGGCGCCCGGCCGGCCCCCTACAATGCGCGGATGCAACCGGCCCCTGCGACCCTCTACCAGCGTTACCAGCCCTGGCGCCGCGGGGTGGAGGTCGGATTCTGGGTCGTCCAGTACCTGGTATCGGCGCTGGCCAACAGCATCACCGTGAACATGGACGTGCGCCGCCTGCACCTGGGGTTCAGCGCCTGGCAGCCGGCGGTCTGGGAGACCAGCTCGGCCCTGGTCGCGCTGGCGCTGGTGCCGGCGGTGGCCTGGTTCACCCGCCGGTTCCCGCTGCGGTTCGAAGACTGGCGGCGGCTGCTGGCCGTGCACCTGCTGGGCAGCCTGGCGTGGTCGATCCTGCACGTGGCCGGGATGGTGGCCCTGCGCAAGGCGGTTTACGCCAGCGTCGGGGACAGCTACGACTTCACCCCCTGGTGGTGGGAGTTCGGCTACGAATACCTGAAGGACGTGCGCTCCTATGCCGGCGTGGTCCTGACCATCGAGGCCTACCGCCTGCTCCTGCGCCGCCTGCAAGGCGAGGCGATGCTGCTGTCGCTGCCCGATGAAGGCCCGCCGGTCGAGCCGGTGGACCGGCCCGAGCGCTTCCTGGTGCGCAAGCTGGGCCGCGAGTTCCTGGTGGCCGCCAACGACATCGAATGGCTGCAAGCCTCCGGCAACTACGTGAACCTGCGGGTGCGCGGCCACGACTACCCGCTGCGCAGCACCCTCGGCGGCATCGAGGCGAAGCTCGATCCGGGCCGCTTCGCCCGCGTCCACCGCAGCTACATGGTCAACCTCGACCGCGTCGCCTCGATCGAACCGCTGGACACCGGCGACGCCCGCGTGCACATGCAGGACGGGGCGAAGCTGCCGTGCAGCCGCACCTACCGCGCCGACCTGCGGCAGCGGGCGGGCCTGGAAGGCTGACCTCAGTCGATCCTGGTCAGCGCCGCCCCGTAGTGCGCGGCGACGTGATCGGTCTTGTCGCTCTTGATCTCGTACTGCGGCTTGTCGCCGGAGGCATGGTGCCGATGCCCCTTGTAGTCGAAATCGGCGGTATGCACCTTCACGATGCGGCCGCTGACATGGCCGGCCTCCGAGTTCCAGCGCACGTGGTCGCCCACCTTGAATCGTTCCGGATGCGTCATCTCTGCCTCCTTGGTTCTGCCGCAAGCGTGGCGCGGCCCGCAGCAAGCCGGCGTGAGGCCGTCATCGCGGTCTCTCGCTGCTAAACTACCCGGCTTACCCGAATCTGCGGTTTTCCCATGATCGAGCTCAATCCCACCCGAGCCCGCATCGCCGACCTGACCGGCCGGCTAGATGCGCTCCGGGGGTATCTTTGACTACGACGCCAAGCGCGAACGCCTGGAAGAAGTAGAACGCGAACTGGAACATCCCGACGTCTGGAACGACCCCGCCCGCGCGCAGGCGCTGGGGCGCGAGCGGTCGCTGCTGGACAAGACCGTCAACGGCATCCGCAACCTGACCGATGGCCTGGTCGGCGCCGGCGAGCTGCTGGAGCTGGCCGAGATGGAGGACGACGAGGACACCGCGCAGGCGGTGGTGGCCGACGTCGACCAGTACGAGAAGGGCGTGGAGGCGATCGAGTTCCAGCGCATGTTCTCCGGCAAGATGGACAGCTGCAATGCGTTCGTCGACATCCAGGCCGGCGCCGGCGGCACCGAGGCGCAGGACTGGGCGGAAATGCTGCTGCGCATGTACCTGCGCTGGTGCGAGTCGCGCGGCTGGAAGACCGAGCTGCTGGAGGCGTCCGGCGGCGACGTGGCCGGGATCAAGTCGGCCACCTTCCGGGTGGAGGGCGAGTACGCCTATGGCTGGCTGAAGACCGAGATCGGCGTGCACCGGCTGGTGCGCAAGAGCCCCTTCGATTCCGACAACCGCCGCCACACCAGCTTCACCAGCGTGTTCGTGTCGCCGGAAGTGGACGACGACATCGACATCGAGATCAACCCGGCCGACCTGAAGACCGACGTGTACCGCTCCTCGGGCGCAGGCGGCCAGCACGTCAACAAGACCGAGTCGGCGGTGCGCATCACCCACGTGCCCACCAACACGGTGGTGGCCTGCCAGACCGAGCGCAGCCAGCACGCCAACCGCGACCGCGCGATGAAGATGCTGGCGGCCAAGCTGTACGAGCTGGAAGTGCAGAAGCGCAACGCCGAGAAGGACGCGCTGGAAGCGACCAAGTCCGACGTGGGCTGGGGCAGCCAGATCCGCAACTACGTGCTGGACCAGAGCCGGATCAAGGACCTGCGCACGGGCATCGAGCGCAGCGATACGCAGAAGGTGCTGGACGGCGACCTGGACGAGTTCGTCGAGGCCAGCCTGAAGTCCGGGCTGGAGGCCGGGGCGAAACGGAGCGACGCGGTCTGATCCCCACAGGGCTGTCATTCCCGTGAAGGCGGGAATCCAGCGCTTGCCGTTGATCCGACATCAAAAACTGGACACACGGGCATACGTCCGTGAACGCTGCCCGCCTTCGCGGGAATGACGAGCAAACACATGACCGACACCGCCCCCACCGTCGACGAAAACCACCTGGTCGCCGAGCGCCGCGCCAAGCTGGCCGCCTTGCGCGGGGACGGCGTCGCGTTCCCCAACGATTTCCGCCGCACCGACTACGCCGGCGACCTGCAGGCCGAATACGCCGACGCCGAACGCTGGACCGGCGAGGCACTGGAAGGTAGTGGCCGCAAAGTCGCCATCGCCGGCCGCATCCTGGCCAAGCGGGTGATGGGCAAGGCGGCGTTCGCCACCGTGCAGGACATGAGCGGCAAGGTGCAGCTGTTCCTGCAGTCGAACACGCTGGGCGCGGCCTACGAGGCCTTCAAGGGTTGGGACATCGGCGACATCGTGGCGGCCGAGGGCGGGCTGATGCGCACCAGGACCGGCGAGCTGTCGGTCAAGGTGGACTCGCTGCGCCTGC
>CAMLJA010000175.1 GCA_946480065.1 uncultured Thermomonas sp.
ATCCGCGGCTTCGAGCAGGCGCACATCACCCGCCCGGGCTACGCGATCGAATACGACTTCTTCGATCCGCGCGGGCTCAAAGCCTCGCTGGAAACCAAGGCGGTGGCGGGGCTGTTCTTCGCCGGCCAGATCAACGGCACCACCGGCTACGAGGAGGCCGCCGCGCAGGGCCTGCTGGCCGGCGCCAACGCCGCGCGCTTCGTGCGGCAGCAGGAGGCGTGGAGCCTGCGCCGCGACGAGGCCTACCTGGGCGTGCTGGTCGACGACCTGATCACCCACGGCACCTCCGAGCCCTACCGCATGTTCACCAGCCGCGCCGAGTACCGCCTGCAGCTGCGCGAGGACAATGCGGACGCGCGGCTGACGCCGATGGGCCGCGAGCTCGGGCTGGTGGACGACGCGCGCTGGGAGCGCTTCGCCCGCAAGCGCGAGGCGGTGGCGGCCGAGACCGCGCGCCTGTCGGCGCTGTGGGCGGCGCCGAACAATGCGCTGGGCGCCGCGCTGGCGCGCCACCTCGGCGTGGAGGTCAGCCGCGAGAACAGCGCGCTGGACCTGCTGCGCCGGCCGGAGCTGGACTACGCGGCGCTGATGCGGGTGCCCGGGCTCGGTCCCGCGGTGGACGATGCCAAGGTCGCCGAGCAGGTGGAGGTCGAGACCAAGTACGCCGGCTACCTCGACCGCCAGCGCGAGGAGATCGCCCGCCAGCGCCGCCACGAAGGCACCGCGATCCCGGACGCGTTCGACTACGCGCAGGTGCGCGGCCTGTCCGCCGAGGTGCTGCAGAAGCTGCAGCAGGTGCGGCCGCAGACGGTCGGGCAGGCACAGCGCATTCCCGGGGTGACGCCGGCGGCGATCTCGCTGCTGCTGGTGCACCTGGAGCGCGCGCGGCGCGAACGCGCGGCCTGAGTCCCGCTTCGCCGACGCGGCCAGGGCGCCGGGCATTCGCTTCGCGGCTCGAAATGCCGCTGCGCGAACGCCCGCCACCCTGGCCGCTCCCACCCGGCGAGCGGCGTATCCTGCGCCCATGAATGTCCTTCGCCTCGCCCTCCCCATCGTCGTCGCGCTGCCGGTCCTCGCCGGCTGCGGCCGCCAGCCCGAACCGGCCGCTGCCGCGCCCGCCGGCAGCGGCGAGTACCGCGTCCAGGTGTGGCCGCTGCCGGCCGCGGCCGGCTCGTCCTCGCCCGACCTCAGCGTGGCCCCGGGCGGGCGCCTGCTGCTGAGCTGGATGAACCGCCAGGCCGGGCGCCGCAGCGCGCTGCAGTTCGCCTCGTACAGCGTGCAGGGCGGCTGGCAGAGCCAGCCGCGCACGATCGCGGTGGGGCAGTCGCTGGCCGGGAGTTGGGCCGACGGCCCGCACCTGCGCGCCACCGCCGACGGCGCGCTGTGGGCGCAGTGGCTGCAGGCCGGGGCGGGCGGGCCGGCGGCGCGCTCGGTGGTGCTGGCGCGTTCGCGCGACGGCGGCGTGACCTGGCAGCAGCTGGCGCGGGTGACCCCCGGCGACAGCCAGGCCGAACACGGCTTCGCCTCGCTGTGGCCGGCCGGCGTGGACCGGCTGGGGCTGGCCTGGCTGGACGGCGCCGAGCCGGGCGCGGCCGCCGGCGAGGCCACCGCGCTGCGCGCCACTGCATACGACCTCGACCTGCAGCGCGGCCCGGTCCAGACCGTGGACGCGCTGGCCTGCGACTGCTGCCGCACCGACGTGGCGATGACCGGCCGCGGCCCGCTGCTGGTCTGGCGCGACCGCGACGCGTCCGACGTGCGCGACATCGCCAGCGCGCGCCTGCAGGGCGGCGCCTGGACCGCGCCCCGGGCCGTGCATGCCGACGGCTGGAAGGTCGCGGGCTGTCCGATGAACGGCCCGGCGGTCGCGGCGCGCGGCAGCGACGCGGTGGTGGCCTGGTACACCGAGGCCGGCGGCACGCCCACGCTGCGGATGGCGCGCAGCAGCGACGCCGGCGACAGCTTCGGCGCGCCGGTGGAGCTGGACCGCGGCGCCGCGGTGCTGGGGCAGGTGGACGTGGCGCTGGACGGCCGCCAGGCCTGGGTCGCGTGGCTGCGCGAGGAGGGCGCCGGCCAGGCGCTGGTGCTGGCGCGCTACGCGCCGGACCTCTCGCGCGAACTGCAGCGGATCGTGGTGGCCCGGCTGGACGGGCGCGGCCACGCCACCGGCGCGCCGCAGCTGGTCGCCACCGACGCCGGCGCATGGCTGGCCTGGACCAGCGTGGCGGGCGGCGTGGCCCACCTGCAGGGCGCGCTGGTCGCGCGCTAGCGCTCCTTGCGCCAGTTCACCGAGGCGCGGTTCTCCACCGTGCTGGATTCCACCTGGATGTAGAAGCCCTTGCGCAGCAGGTACTTGAGCATCAGCACCTGGCCGGTCCCAAGCAGCGACACCCCGTAGCCCACGTACAGCCGCGGCGACAGGTACTTGCCCACGCTGAGCACGTCGCCGCCCAGCGCGCGCGAATCGGTCACCCCGGCATCGTCCAGGCCCAGCCGCGCGCCCAGTTCCGAGGCCAACAGCCCGGTGCCGGCGTTGAGCGCGGACTTGGCGGCGCCCAGCTGGCGCGCCTCGTCGCCGGTCAGCCGCGACAGCGGCCGGCCCAGGGTCAGGTAGGCCAGCGCCTCCGACTCGCTGCGCGCCGGGTTGGAATACACCGTGGCCCGCGGCGCGGAGGCGCGGCCTTCCACCCGGATGCCGGCCGTGACCTCGCCCACCTCGCGCTCGGCGCGGATGTCCAGCCGCGGGTCGCCGATCGGCGCGTCGGCCCAGGTCAGCCGGCCGCGCGTGACCTGCAGGTTCTGGCCGTAGGCGCGGTAGCGGCCGGCCACGTCGAGGCTGCCGGTGGCGCGCACCTCGCGGCCCGGCGCGGCGCGCACGCGCAGCTTGCCGCCCAGGCTGCCGGACAGGCCGAAGCCGTCGATCGCGACGTCTTCGCCCATCGCCAGCACCAGGTCCAGGTCCAGCGGGTTGGGCCGGCTGCGCGTGGGGTCCACCGGGTCCAGCACCACCACGTCGTCCGAGGCCGACACGCCTTCGTCCAGGCGCTCCAGGTGGATGTCGGCCTCGGTCACCGTCACGGTGCCCTCGACCCGCAGCGGTTGCCCGGCGCGGTAGCGCACCACCAGGTCGGGATCGGCCACCGCGCGCAGCTGCCGGGTGTCGGCCAGCAGCACGTCGCGGCCGCGCAGCGCGAGCACCAGCGGGGTGTCCTGCGCCTGCCAGCCGAGGGTGCCGTCGAGTTCCAGCACGCCGCCGCCGGAGCGCACGTGCCCGCTCAGGCGCGCGCTGCCGTCGGGCTGCGCGCGCAGCCGCAGGTCGCCCTGTTCCAGCGCGATGCCCAGGGCCGGCAGCTCGGTGGCGAACCCCTGCAGCCGCGCCTCGCCGCCCAGCAGCGGCGCCGCGCGCGTCCCGCCCAGGTGCAGGTCGGCGTCCAGCCGCCCGGTCGGCGCGACGATGTCGGGCGAGAGCAGCTCCATCCAGGTCAGTTCCGCGGTGGCCAGGTGCAGGTCGCCGTCCAGCGGCGCGTGGGCGTCCCAGCCGGTGTCGATGCGCGCGTTGAGGCGGCCGTCGCCGTCCAGCCGCGCCTCCACCGTGGCGGTGATGCGGCGCGGGTCGAAGCCGGCCTCCAGCACCAGGTCGCGGTAGCCCACCAGGTCGCGGCGCGCGCGGGCGCGGTTGCGCACGCCGCCGCTGGCCGAGGTCAGCCGCGCGCTGCCGCGCCAGGCGCCGCCGGCGGGCTGCAGGCGGGCGTCCATCGCGGCCTCGCCCGCCAGCACCCACGGCCGGCCGTCGCTGCGCTCGGGCAGGTAGGGCGCCAGCAGCGCCAGCGGCAGGCCGGTGCCGGTGAGGCGGGCGCCGCGGCGCGGCCAGTCCGCGCTGGCGCAGAGCTCGCCGCCGGCCTCGGCGCCCAGGCAGGCCGGGGACAGGCTGCCGGCGCGGCCGTCCCAGGCCCAGTGCGCCGGCTGCCGCAGCGTCCACGCCGCGCCGACCGCGGGGGCGAAGCGCAGCGCGGCCAGCGTCCCCTGCCAGCGCGCGCCCTGGCGCGCCGCATCGCCGCGCAGCGCGAGCGTGCCGATCCCGCCGCGCGCGTCGGCGTCGAAGGCCAGCCGTTCCACCGCGCCGCGCAGCTCGGCGTGCAGCGCGTCCAGCGCCACGCCCAGGCGGAGGTCGCGCGCGTCCAGCGACAGCGCGCCGCCGCCGCCGCGCCAGGGCAGGCGGCCGCGCGCCTGCAGCCGGCCCGCGCGCAGGTCGCCGAACGCCAGCCCCTCGCCCGCCAGGTCCACGTCCACGTCGGGGGCGCTGCGCGCGCCGCGCAGCCGCAGCGTGCCACGCAGCGTGCCGCGGCCGTCGGGCAGCAGGTCGTCCAGGCGCAGCGGCGCGAAGTTCGCGTCGACCTCGATGGCGGTGGCGATCCGGCCGCGCGCGTCGATGCGGCTGCCGCCGAGCGCCAGCGCGATCTCGCCGGCGTAGGCGTCGCCGTCCACGTCCACGCTGGCATGGCCGGACAGGGCGCGGCCGCGCAGGGTGCCGCCGAGGTCGCGCGCGTCGAGGTGCGCGAGCAGCCCCTTGCCGTCCCGCAGCGTGCCGTCGCTGCGAAGGTTGCCGCGGATCGCGCCCGGCCAGTCCGGCGCGAAATAACCGGGGTCGAAGCCGGCCAGCCGAGCCTGCGCCGTCCACTGCAGCGCGGGCGCCCACGCCAGCGTGCCGCTGGCGTCCAGCCGGCCCTGCGGCATCGTGGCGGCGAGGGAATCCACGCGCATGCCGTCGC
>CAMLJA010000176.1 GCA_946480065.1 uncultured Thermomonas sp.
CTGCAGGGCGCCGACATGGTGTTCATCACCGCCGGCATGGGCGGCGGCACCGGCACCGGCGCGGCGCCGGTGGTGGCGCAGCTGGCCAAGGAGATGGGCATCCTGACCGTGGCCGTGGTCACCAAGCCGTTCCCGTTCGAGGGCCGCCGCCGCATGCAGGTGGCGCTGAAGGGGATCGAAGAGCTCTCGGCCCACTGCGACTCGCTGATCACCATCCCCAACGAGAAGCTGATCACCGTGCTGGGCCGCAACGCCACCATGATCCAGGCGTTCCGCGCCGCCAACGACGTGCTGCTGGGCGCGGTGCAGGGCATCGCCGACCTGATCGTGCGCCCGGGCCTGATCAACGTCGACTTCGCCGACGTGCGCACCGTGATGTCGGAAATGGGCCTGGCGATGATGGGCACCGGCCATGCGCGCGGCGACGACCGTGCATCCGCGGCGGCTGAAGCGGCGATCCAGAATCCGCTGCTCGACGACGTCAACCTGTCCGGCGCCAACGGCATCCTGGTCAACATCACCGCCGGCCCCGACTTCACCATGGCCGAGTTCGACGAGGTGGGCCGCACGGTGGAGCAGTTCGCCGCCGAGGACGCCACCGTGGTCATCGGCACCGTGCTGGACCCGGACATGAAGGACGACGTGCGCGTGACCGTGGTCGCCACCGGCCTGAACCGCGCCACCGGCCGCGCCACCGTGGGCCGCGACCGCACCGAGGCCCGCTTCGAATCCGGCTTCGACGCCCCGCGCCGCCCGCAGGTGCAGCTGATCAGCACCCAGGGCAAGCGCGACGGCACCACCGGGATGATGATCGACGAGGTGGCCGACCCGTTCGTGCCGCACGCCGGCGTCGCCGGCGGCCTGCGCCGCAGCGCAGACCCGGCCCCGGCGGTGGCCGAGCTGCCGAAGGACGACTACCTGGACATTCCCGCGTTTCTGCGCCGCCAGGCCGACTGAGGCCTTCCGCGGCCGCGGCCTGGCGCCGCCCGGCCCGCCTTCCCGCCCGCGGGGAGGCCGGGCGCAGGGCGTCCCGGCCGCCCGCAGCGCGCCGCCAGCGGCGCGTGCCGTGTCCTGCGCCCGGGTCGTCCGCCCGGGGGCGCTTCCTGCGGCCGGCCGGATCCTCCGGCCGGCCGTTTTTTGCTGCCGGTCGCGCCGCCGCCGGCGGCCTGCGCCGGGTTGCCGGCGGCGGCATGCAGCGTTGCGGTTTTACGTTCAGATTCAGCGACCTGCGTGGTAATCTCCGCCGATGTTGCGCCAGCGCACCCTCAAGAACCTGATCCGCGCCACCGGCGTGGGGCTGCACAGTGGCGAGAAGGTCTTCCTCACCCTGCGCCCGGCCCCGGTGGACACCGGGATCGTGTTCCGCCGCACCGACCTGGACCCGGTGGTGGAAATCCCCGCCGACGCCGCCCTGGTCAGCGAAACCGTGCTGTGCACCGGCCTGTCGCGCGGCCCGGCCAAGGTGCAGACGGTGGAGCACCTGCTGTCGGCGCTGGCCGGCCTGGGCATCGACAACGCCTTCGTCGAGCTGACCGCGCCCGAGGTGCCGATCATGGACGGCTCGGCCGGCCCGTTCGTGTTCCTGCTGCAGTCCGCCGGGATCGTGGAGCAGGAGGCGGCCAAGCGCTTCATCCGCATCCTCCGCCCGGTGGAGGTGCGCGAGGGCGACAAGTTCGCCCGCTTCGTCCCGCACGAAGGCTTCCGGATCGACTTCACGGTCCGCTTCAACCACCCGGCGATCCCCGATTCGCTGTCGCGGGTGCGGGTGGACTTCACCAGCGAGGCCTACGTGCGCGAGGTCAGCCGCGCCCGCACCTTCGGCTTCATGCAGGACCTGGAGTTCATGCGCGAGCGCAACCTGGGCCTGGGCGGCTCGATGGACAACGCCATCGTGCTGGACGAGTTCCGGGTCCTGAACGAGGACGGCCTGCGCTACGCCGACGAGTTCGTGCGCCACAAGGTGCTTGACGCGGTGGGCGACCTGTACCTGGCCGGCCACGCGATCATCGGCGCCTACGAGGGCTACAAGTCCGGCCACGCCCTCAACAACCAGCTGGTCCGCGCCCTGCTGGCCGACGCCGGGGCCTGGGAGGAAGTGGGCTTCACCGACCCAGTGGCCGCCCCGCCGGTGCTCTACGGCGAACCCGTCCCGGCAGCCTGAGCGCTGTCCTCGCCTTCACGCTCCGGGATCGCGCCCCTGCGGTGCGCTCCTACGGCGCGCGTCCGGACATTGCCTGCGGGCTGCCGGTCGGGTTCCTTCATGGTCCGGGATCGTGCCCCTGCGATGCGCTCCTGCGGGCGTGCGTACGGACGTTGCCTGCGGGCTGCCGGTCGGGTTCCTTCATGGTCCGGGATCGCGCCCCTTGCGGTGCGTTCCTACGGCCGCCGTCGGGGGTTCTCCCCCGTAGGAGCGCACCGCAGGGGCGCGATTTCCGCCGGTTCATGAGGAGGTTCCGCCTCCCCGGATCACGCCCGCACGGGGATGTCGTCCTGCGCGCCATGTCCTGCACCCGCCGGTTGCCCTGCGTGAACGCCCCGTCTGCGGACCGTGACCGATTTCCGTTTATTTAACAAAATCACGAACTTGTGAAGTTAGGATGCCGGACCGCGGTCGTCCCCGGCGCCTTCCGGCGCGTCCGGCCGCAGCAGTGCCAGGGCAGCCTCCAATCGCGATTGGCCGGCCGCCGACATCGATGGCGCAGGGCGTGCGGCCGGCGGTAGCGGCCGGATCGGTCCCAGGCTCGTCCTGACGACCAGCGCCGCGACATCGAGCCCGAGGGAACGGGCGACGTCGACGAGTTCGGACGAGGCCAGCCGCAGTTTGGCGTGCCACACCGGCGCATCGACGAGGAAAACGAGCCTGTCGCCACGGACATTGGCCAGCCGCGCGTGCGCGGCCAGCCCCGGCGGCAGGTGGGGTCGCAACAACTGGTCCAGCGCGTCGAGCCACAGGGCGCGGCGCACCGGGTCCCCCGCGGCATCCGCCAGCAGCGCATCCAGCGCGGCGAGGGGGCCGGCAGGCGGACCGGCCTTGCCGGCAGGGGGGGCGGACCGTGAACGAGGCATGCGCATGACCAAGACAACCTGGGCACACGATACCCGCCGCCGCGCCGCCGCGCTGGTGCAGCGCCTGCGGCGCGAAGCCGCCGGGCGACCGCTGGTGGTGGCCACGGTGCTGCTGGCGCTGGGCGCGCTGGTGGGTGCCGGTGGCCGCAGCGCGGTGGGCATGGCCGAGGTGGACGCGATGCGCGCCGCCGACGCCAGCCGCCAGGCCGAGCTGGCGCGGGTGCGCCGCGACGCCCAGCACGAGGTGAACGCCTTGGCCGCGCGGCTGGCGGAGCTGCAGGCCCAGGCCAACCGCCTGAACGCGCTCGGCGAGCGCCTGACCCGCGCCGGCCAGCTGGAGGACGGCGAGTTCGACTTCGACGAGCCGGTCGGCCAGGGTGGCGCCGGCCCGGCCACCGACATGCCGCCGGGCGAGCTGCGCCAGCGGCTGGGCGCGCTGGAAGGCCAGTATCGTGCCGCCGGCACCCAGCTCTCGGTGCTGGAGAGCCTGCTGTTCAACCGCCAGCTGGACCGCAACGCCACCCCCGGGCGCGAGCCGATCGCCGACAGCTACATCACGTCCGGCTTCGGGCGCCGCGCCGACCCGTTCGGCCGCGGTGGCGAGTTCCACAAGGGCATCGACTTCGAGGCCGACGTCGGCGACCCGGTGCTGGCCGTGGCCGACGGCGTGGTCAGCTACGCCGGCGTGCGCTCCGGCTACGGCAACGTGGTGGAGATCGACCACGGCAACGGCTACGTCACCCGCTACGCCCACAATTCGCGGCTGGAGCGCCAGGTCGGCGACCTGGTCCGCGCCGGGCAGGAAATCGCCAAGGCCGGCTCCACCGGCCGTTCCACCGGTGCCCACGTGCACCTCGAGGTCTGGCAGGACGGTGTGGTGGTCAATCCCCGCAAGTTCCTGGGCCACAACGACGCGCTGGCGCGCCACGGGCCCGCCCGCGGCTGACAACGGGCAGGGGCTTGCGCACGCCGCGGGCCGCCTCCAGCTACACTAACCGACTGCCGAACGGGCGCCTGGCGCCCGTTTTCGCTGCCGCCCGTTCCCGATGCCGCGCGCCGCGCGCTCCCAGAGACCCCCGTACCCATGTTCAACAACCTGCTCACCAGCATCTTCGGCAGCCGCAACGAGCGCCTGCTCAAGCAACTCGGCGGCATCGTCAGGAAGATCAACGCGCTGGAGCCGCAGATGCAGGCGCTCTCCGACGAGGCGCTGAAGGCCAGGACCGCCGAGTTCCGCGAGCGGGTGGCAAGGGGCGAGTCGCTGGACAAGCTGCTGCCGGAGGCGTTCGCCACCTGCCGCGAGGCCAGCGTGCGGGTGTTCGGCATGCGCCACTTCGACGTCCAGCTGATCGGCGGCATGGTCCTGCACATGGGCAAGATCGCCGAGATGCGCACCGGCGAGGGCAAGACCCTGACCGCCACCCTGGCGGTGTACCTGAACGCGCTGGAAGGCAAGGGCGTGCACGTGGTCACGGTCAACGACTACCTGGCCCGCCGCGACGCCGCCCAGATGGGCAAGCTCTACAACTGGCTGGGCCTGAGCGTGGGCGTGGTCTACCCGGGCATGCCGCATTCGGACAAGGGCGCCGCCTACGCCGCCGACATCACCTACGGCACCAACAACGAATTCGGCTTCGACTACCTGCGCGACAACATGGCGC
>CAMLJA010000177.1 GCA_946480065.1 uncultured Thermomonas sp.
TCGCAGTCGAAATCGCCGACCACGAGGATATGTGCATCCGCGTCGATTGCCGCGCGCAGCAGCCCCACCGCGGCGTCGATGCCCAGCAGGCCCGACGGCGGCAGCAGGTCGGCCAGCCGGGGCATCGCGGCGCGGGCGTCGCTGCCGCGCGCGGCGTGTACGCGGCGCAGCAGCTCGGGCCAGTGTGCGGGCCAGTCGCCCACCGGCTCCACCGCCGGGCGACGGACGAGGCGGCGCGCCGCGCTCATGCGGGAATCGCCGCCAGCGGCCTGCGCCAGACCCGCCAGCGCTGCGCGGGCCGCATCGCGAACGCCCGGCCGTCGGCGAAATCGAACACGGCCTCGCCGCGCACCGACGCCGGCAGCAGCCAGCGGTCGACCACGCCGCGCAAGTCGCGCTGGCCGCGCAGGTCGACCAGCGCGTCACCGTCGATCTCGAGGGTTGCGGGCAAGGGCATGCCCCGCAGACTGCCCAGCCGGGCCGCGCCGAGCACCGCCGGATCCTCCGTAAAGACGGTCGGCATGACCGCCGACACGGCGTCGGGCAACGTCCCGGCGCCCCAAAACCACAAGCTGTTGATGGGCACCCGGCCCGCGGCCAGGCGGTTCGCGTTGTGCGGATGGTTGTGCAGGGTGACCTGCACCTCGCTTTCCAGCGCCCGCCAGCGCCGGGCGGCCTCGCCCCGTGGCGCGTGGTCGAACACGTCGTCGCCCAGCGCGTCGTCGGGCGAGGAGAACGCCGGCAGCGGGGCGGCGGGCGGCAGCCGCAGGTACCAGCGCGCGGGGTGCGGCGCGTCAAGCTGGAAGCCGGCGTCGCCGAACAGCGGCCGCAGGGTGGGCAGCAGCGCCTCCGCGTCGTGCCGGTCCAGGCCCAGGGCGGCGCCGGTTCCCAGCAGGCGCACGCCGTTGATGTCGGCGCGGACGTGGGCGGGGTCGGCGCGCAGCCAGGCCCCGGCGCGCGCATCGCCCTCCCCCGCGTCCAGCAGGCGGGTCAGCGCCGCCGCGGGCCAGCCCTGCGGCAGCAGGCGCAGGTGCCGGGCCAGCAGCGCCGGCTCGCCGGGCTCGGCCTGGATGCGCTCCGAGCGCCCCAGCGCCCTGGCCAGCGCGGCGGGCAGCGGGATGCCGGCGAAGCGCGAGGCGGCCGGCAGCAGCAGCGTCAGCCGCGACAAGGCTCAGCCCTTGTAGGCGACCGAGACGATCTCGTACTCGCGGGTGCCAGCCGGCGCCTCGATGGCGACCACATCGCCCTCGTGCTTGCCGATCAGCGCGCGCGCCACCGGCGAGGAAATCGCGATCAGGCCCTGCTTGATGTCGGCCTCCAGGTCGCCCACGATCTGGTAGGTGCGCTCTTCGCCGGTATCGGCGTCGGCCAGCACCACTGTGGCGCCGAACACGATCCGGTCGCCCGCGGTCAGGGTGGCGATGTCGATCACCTGCGCGTGCGACAGCTCGGCCTCCAGGTGCTTGATGCGGCCCTCGATGAAGCCCTGCTGCTCGCGCGCGGCGTGGTACTCCGCGTTCTCCTTCAGGTCCCCGTGGGCGCGCGCCTCGGCGATCGCGTTGATCACCGCCGGGCGCTTGACCGACTTCAGTTCCTCGAGTTCCGCGCGCAGGCGGGCGGCGCCCTTGGCGGTGATGGGTGCACGGCTCATGCCAGTTCCTTGTGCAGTTCCTGCAGCGAGAGCACGTCGCCCGCGCCGCGGTGGTCCAGCGAATGCAGCAGCGCGTGCGCGCCGGACACGGTGGTGGAATAGGTGACGCGCTGCTGCAGCGCCTCGCGCCGGATCGAGAAGGAGTCTGCGATCGCCTGGCGGCCCTCGGTGGTGTTGACGATGTAGCTGATCTCGCCGTTCTTGATCAGGTCGACGATGTGCGGGCGCCCCTCGGCCACCTTGTTGATGCGCTCGCAGGCCACGCCGTGCGCGCTCAGGTAGTCGGCGGTGCCGCTGGTGGCGACCAGGGTGAAGCCCCGCTCGAGCATCGTGCGCGCGACCGGCAGCACGCGCGCCTTGTCCGGGTCGCGGACCGAGATGAAGGCCTTGCCCGGCTGCGGCGCGCGGATGTTGGCGGCCTCCTCGGCGCGCGCGAACGCGGCCTCGAAGCTGCGGCCGACGCCCATGACTTCGCCGGTGGAGCGCATCTCGGGGCCCAGGATCGGGTCCACGCCCTGGAACTTGGCGAACGGGAACACCGCCTCCTTGACCGAGTAATAGGACGGCACGATCTCGGCGGTGGCGCCCTGCTCCGCCAGCGTGCGGCCGGCCATGCAGCGCGCCGCGATCTTGGCCAGCGGCCGGCCGATGGCCTTGGACACGAAGGGCACGGTGCGGCTGGCGCGCGGGTTCACCTCCAGCAGGTAGATGGTGTCCTCGCCGTCGCCGTCGGTCTGGACCGCGAACTGGGTGTTCATCAGCCCGACCACCCGCAGCGCCTTGGCCAGCGCCACCACCTGCTCGCGCAGGCGCGCCTGGGTGGCGGCCGACAGCGAGTACGGCGGCAGCGAGCAGGACGAGTCGCCGGAGTGCACGCCGGCCTCCTCGATGTGCTGCATCACCCCGCCCACCAGCACGTTGCCCTCGCGGTCGGCGATGACGTCGATGTCCACTTCCACCGCGTTGTCCAGGAAGCGGTCCAGCAGCACCGGCGAGTCGTTGGACACCTTGACCGCCTCGCGCACGTAGCGCGCCAGGTCGGCGTCGGCGTGGACCACTTCCATCGCGCGGCCGCCCAGCACGTAGCTGGGGCGCACCACCAGCGGGTAGCCGATCTCGCGCGCCAGCATCAGCGCCTCGTCCGCGCTGCGCGCGGTGCGGTTGGGCGGCTGCTTCAGGCCCAGCTGGTCGACCAGCTTCTGGAAGCGCTCGCGGTCCTCGGCCAGGTCGATGGAGTCGGGCGAGGTGCCGATGATCGGCACGCCGTTGGCCTCCAGCGCCTTCGCCAGCTTCAGCGGCGTCTGCCCGCCGTACTGCACGATCACGCCGACCGGCTTCTCCAGCTCCACGATCTCCAGCACGTCCTCCAGCGTCAGCGACTCGAAGTACAGGCGGTCGGAGGTGTCGTAGTCGGTGGACACGGTTTCCGGGTTGCAGTTGACCATGATGGTCTCGTACCCGTCCTCGCGCAGCGCCAGCGCGGCGTGCACGCAGCAGTAGTCGAACTCGATGCCCTGGCCGATGCGGTTCGGGCCGCCGCCGAGCACCATGATCTTCCTGCGGTCGCTGGGCGCGGCCTCGCACTCGTCCTCGTAGGTCGAATACAGGTAGGCGGTGCCGGTGGCGAACTCGGCGGCGCAGCTGTCCACGCGCTTGTACACCGGGCGCACGCCGAAGGCCTTGCGCAGCGCGCGCACGCCGGTCTCGGTGGTGCCGGTGAGCTGGGCGATGCGGGCGTCGGAGAAACCCATGCGCTTGAGCGCGCGCAGGCGCCTGGCGTCCAGGCCGTCCAGGCCGCGCTGGGCGGTGTCCGCCTCGGCGGCCACCAGCTCCTCCATCTGGTCGAGGAACCACGGGTCGACGAACGACAGCGCGTGCACGTCCTCCACGCTCATGCCGGCGCGGAACGCGTCGGCGATGTGGAAGATGCGCTCCGGGCCGGGCTCTTTCAGCTCGCGGCGCAGCGCCAGCAGGTCGCCCTCGTCCGCCAGGTCCAGGCCGGTGGGGTCGAGCCCGATCTTGCCGGTTTCCAGCCCGCGCAGCGCCTTCTGCAGCGACTCCTGGAAGCTGCGGCCGATGGCCATCACCTCGCCCACCGACTTCATCTGGGTGGTCAGGCGCGCGTCCGCCGCCGGGAACTTCTCGAACGCGAAGCGCGGGATCTTGGTGACGACGTAGTCGATGCTCGGCTCGAACGACGCCGGGGTCAGCCCGCCGGTGATCTCGTTCCTCAGCTCGTCCAGCGTGTAGCCGACGGCGAGCTTGGCCGCGACCTTGGCGATCGGGAAGCCGGTGGCCTTGGAGGCCAGTGCCGAGGACCGCGACACGCGCGGGTTCATCTCGATGACGACCACGCGGCCGTCCTTCGCATTGATGCCGAACTGCACGTTGCTGCCGCCGGTGTCGACGCCGATCTTGCGCAGCACCGCGATGGAGGCGTCGCGCAGGCGCTGGTATTCCTTGTCGGTCAGGGTCTGCGCCGGCGCGACGGTGATCGAGTCGCCGGTGTGCACGCCCATCGCGTCGAAGTTCTCGATGCTGCAGACGATGATGCAGTTGTCCGCGGTGTCGCGGACCACTTCCATCTCGAATTCCTTCCAGCCCAGCACCGATTCCTCGACCAGCACTTCGCTGGTGGGCGACAGTTCGAGGCCGCGCCTGACGATCTCCTCGAACTCCTCGCGGTTGTAGGCGATGCCACCGCCGGTACCGCCCAGCGTGAACGAAGGCCGGATGATGGTGGGGAACCCGACCTGCGCCTGGATCGCGACCGCCTGCTCGTAGCTGCGCGCGACCTCGGACTTCGGGCTGTCCAGGCCGATCTCGGACATCGCCTGCTTGAACAGCTCGCGGTCCTCGGCCATGCGGATGGCGTCGCGCTTGGCACCGATCAACTCGACACCGTACTTCTCCAGCACGCCGTGGTCGGCGAGGTCCAGCGCGCAGTTCAGCGCGGTCTGCCCGCCCATGGTGGGCAGCAGCGCGTCCGGGCGCTCCTTGGCGATGATCTTCTCGACCGTCTGCCAGTTAGATCGGAAGAGCACACGTCTGAACTCCAGTCACTCACTCTGATCT
>CAMLJA010000178.1 GCA_946480065.1 uncultured Thermomonas sp.
TCCGCGCCGTGGTTGAGCAGGTGGGTGGCGAAGCTGTGGCGCAGGCCGTGCGGGCTGACCCGGGCCGGGTCCACCCCGGCCGCCGCGGCGCTGCGCTTGACCAGCGCCCAGAACGCCTGCCGGGTGGGCGGCTGGCCGTGCGCGTCGACGAACAGCGCGTGCGCGCCGGCGGGGTCGCGCACGCCCGCCAGCAGCGCCGGCCGCGCCTCGCGCAGGTAGCGCTCCAGCCAGTGCTGGGCTTCCTCGCCCAGCGGCACCAGCCGCTCCCTGCTGCCCTTGCCGGTGACCCGCAGCACGCCCTGGCGCAGGTTGGGCGCGGTGGCCGGCAGCCCGACCAGTTCGCTCACGCGCAGGCCGCAGGCGTACATCAGCTCCAGCATCGCGCGGTCGCGCAGGCCGGCGTGGGTGCCGGCGTCCGGCGCCCGCAGCAGCGCTTCCACCTGCCCCTCCGACAGCGCCTTCGGCAGCAGCCGCGGCAGCCGCGGCGACTGCAGCAGCGCGGTCGGGTCGTCGGCGCGTTCGCCGCGGCGCAGGCAGTGGGCGTAGTAGGCGCGCAGGGTGGACAGCAGGCGCGCATTGCTGCGCGGCGTGTAGCCGGCACCGGTGCGCATGGCCAGGTAGTCGAACAGCGCCTGCCGCGGCAGCGCCGCCAGCCCCGGCCGGAACCGCGCCAGCCCCTGCAGGTCGCGGCGGTAGGCGGACAGCGTGGCCGGCGACAGCCCCTGCTCGGCCCAGATCGCGTCCAGGAAGCGCTCGATCGCGGCGGCGTCGGCGTCGGCCAGCGGCGGCAGCGACATCGCGAGCTTGCGGCGGTCGGCGGCGGTCGGCATGCCGATAGGGTAGCGGCTGGCGGCTGTATCCTGTGCCGATGCCCGCACCCGCCCGCCCTCCCGCGCTGGTCGGCTGGCGCCTGCTGGCGCTGGCCTACGACGCCTTCCCCGTGCTCGCGCTGTGGTTCGTGGTCGCCGCCGGCTTCACCGCCGCGCACGGCGACGCCATCCGCGGCGGCGCGCTGGGGCTGCTGGAATTCGCGGCGCTGTGGCTGGTGTCGGGGCTGTACGCCACCCTCAGCTGGCGGCGCGGCGGCCGCACCATCGGCATGCGGCCGTGGCGGCTGCGGGTGGTGGATACCGCCGGCGGCGCGCCGCGATGGGGCGCGCTGTGGGTGCGCTACGCGGTGGGCGGCGTGTCCCTGCTGCTGGGCGGGCTGGGGTTCTGGTGGGCGTGGGTCGACCGCGACCGGCTGACGTGGCACGACCGCGCCAGCAGGACGCGATTGCTCCGACAGGCAACGCCGGCGGCGTGAAGCCCCGCAGCCCTAGCCGCTGCGGCGGCGGAACAGCGCCATCGACACCGCCAGCATGATCGCCGGCGGCAGCGCGTAGGCGACGCGGTAGTCGAAGTGGTAGATCCCCGCCAGCCGGGTGAACACCTGCTGCAGCACCCAGAAGCCCAGCGCGAACACGATGCCCAGGAACAGCCGCTTGCCGTAGCCACCGCTGCGCAGGGTGCCGAAGGCGAACGGGATCGCCGCCAGGCACAGCGCCAGCACGTTGATCGGGTAGAACCAGCGGCCCCAGTAGACCTCCTCGAACTCGCCCGCCGCCAGCCCGTTGCGCTCGCGGTAGTCGATGCTGCGGCGCAGTTCGGCGCTGCCCAGGTTGCGCGGCTTCGCCACGCTGGCGGCCAGCGCCGCCTCGTCCAGGCGCGAATCCCAGTGTTCCTCGGCCACCTTCGCGCGGGCCACCGAATCCGGCCCGAAGGTGGTGCGCTCGACGTCGCGCAGCACCCAGCCGCCGGGGCGGTGCTCGGCCACGCCGACGTTGGCGATCGAACGCAGGCGGCCGTCGTCGGCGAACTCGAACAGCCGCACCCCGCGCAACTCCAGCCAGCGGTCGCCGCCGGCGCCCTTTTCCTCGCCGCTGCGCGCGTTGAGGAACATCCCGCCCTCGCGCGCCCACAGCCCGCTGAACTGCGCCACCACCAGGTCCTGGTTGCGGGCGCTCTTGAGCGCCTGCGCGCGCTCGTCGCCCCAGGGCGCCAGCGCCTCGCCGTTGGCCACCATCAGCAGCGTGAGCAGGGCCAGCGGCAGCGCCACCGACAGGCTCAGCCGCCGCCGCGAGAGGCCCAGCGCGCGCAGCGCGGTCAGTTCGGCGCTGGCGGCCAGCCCGCCCAGGCCCAGCAGCGCGCCGATCACCGCGGCGGTGGGGAACAGGTTGTAGGCGCGCCACGGCACCGACAGCCCGGTGGCGGCGACGGCGTGGTTGATGGTGTAGCCACCCTTGCCGATGTCGCCGAACTCGCCGGCGAAGCCCAGCACCACGTCCAGTCCCAGCAACACGCCCCAGGTGGCGAACACCGTGACCAGCACGGCGCGCGCCACGTACAGGTCGTGGAGCCGCGGGCGCAGCCTCACCGGCGCCACCAGGGGCCCAGGCGGCCGTCGCGGGCGTACAGCCACGCCCCCATCGCCAGCAGCGGCAGCAGCAGCCACCATAGCCCGGCGGCCGCCGGCAACGTGCCCTCGGCCAGCCACTGGGTGCCCAGCATCATCAGGAAGATCCCGACCAGGTAGGCCAGGAACGCCAGCAGCATGGAGCCGTAGCGCGCCTGCCGCGGCGCGCTGCGCGACAGCGGCACCGCCAGCAGCACGAACGCCAGCGCCAGCACCGGGGGCGCGATCCGCCAGTGCAGCTGCGCCACCGCGGCGCGGTCATCGCTGCCCAGCAGGGCCGAGGTGGGCTTGAACGCGGGGTCGTCGCTGGGGCGCCCGTCCTCCCCCGGCGGCAGGCCCAGCTCGTTGCGGCGGTAGCGCATCAGGCGGTAGTCCAGGCCGGGGCCGGACAGCGGGCCCTCGACCCGGAAGCCGTCCTCCAGCGCCAGCACGCGCGCGCCCTGGTCGCGGTAGAGCTCACCGGCGCGCGCGGTCACCACGTCCATACGATCGCCGCGCTCGCGGTACACGAACACGCGTTCCAGGTGGGTGCCGTCGGCGGACATGCTGTCGGCATAGGCCACCCCGCCGTTGGCCATCACCGTGAACCGGCCGGGTTCCAGCCCGGCCACCAGCAGGTTCTTGTTGGCCTCGGCCACCATCTCGCGCGCCGTGCGGTCCGCCCACGGGCCCACCCACAGCGAGCTCAGCGCGATCACCGCCACCACCGGCACCGCCACCAGCATGATCGGCCGCAGCAGCCGGCGCGGGCCCACGCCCACCGCGGCCAGCACGTACATCTCGGAGTCGCGGTAAAACCGGCCCAGCGCCAGCATGTAGCCCAGCAGCAGGGCCAGCGGCAGGATCAGCGGCAGGTAGCGCACCAGCCGCAGGCCCAGCTGCGAGAGCAGCAGCGGCGGCGGCACCTTGCCGCGCGCCATTTCGCCCAGCAGGTCGGCGAACAGCCCGCCCAGGCTGACCATGCCCAGCACCACCAGCGCCGCGAACACGGCGCGGGCGATCTCGCTGCTGAGGTAGCGGTCCAGCTTCGGCATCGGGCCTGGTTGCTCTAGAATGCGGGGTTCTGACGCGCTGCGGGCCGCGCCTGGACGCGGCCGCGCATTGTAAGCGACTGCGCGCCCCGCCCCGCGCGAACGCCGCGCGGACACGCCTCCCTTTCCCCCGGAACAGTGGTCGATGAGCCTCGAATTCAGCCTGAACCAAACCGCCCCCGCCGCCGCCGCCGTCGATTGCGTGGTGGTCGGCGCCTTCGCGGACGGCAGCTTCTCGCCCGCCGCCGCCGCCCTGGATGCCGCCAGCGGCGGCCGGCTGCAGGCGCTGGTGGCGCGCGGCGACATCGTCGGCAAGACCGGCCGGACCGCGCTGCTGCACGACCTGCCCGGCGTTGCCGCGCCTCGCGTGCTGGTGGTCGGGCTGGGCGAGGCCGGCAAGTTCGGCGTACCGCAGTACCTCAAGGCGGTGGGCGACGCCGCGCGCGCGCTGAAGAGCGGCGCGGTCCGCTCGGCCCTGCTGACCCTGGCGGAACTGCCGGTGAAGGACCGCGACGCCAGCTGGAACGTGCGCGAGGCCGCGATCGCCGCCGACCACGCCTGCTACCGCTACGTCGCCACCCTCGGCGCGAAGAACCGCAAGCGGGACGACAAGGGCCTGGAACGGCTGGAGATCGCGGGCGATGACGCGGCCGCGCTGGCGCGCGGCGTCGCCATCGCCGCGGGCGTGCGCTTCACCCGCGAACTGGGCAACCTGCCGCCCAACGTCTGCAACCCGGCCTACATTGCGCAGCAGGCGCAGGAATTCGCCGCCGCCAACGACGGCGTGGAGTGCGAGGTCCTGGACGACGCCGCGATGGAGGCGCTGGGCATGGGCGCGCTGCTGGCGGTCGCGCGCGGCAGCGCGCAGCGCCCGCGCCTGGTGGTGCTGAAGTATTCCAACGGCGGCGACGCCAGGCCCTACGTGCTGGTCGGCAAGGGCATCACCTTCGACACCGGCGGCGTCAACCTGAAGACGCAGGGCGGCATCGAGGAGATGAAGTACGACATGTGCGGCGCCGGCACCGTGCTGGGCACCTTCGTGGCCGCGGTGGGCATGCGGCTGCCGGTGAACCTGGTGTGCATCGCCGCGGCGGTGGAGAACGCCATCGACGGCAACAGCTACCGCCCGTCCGACGTCATCACCAGCATGTCCGGCAAGACCATCGAGGTCGGCAACACCGACGCCGAGGGCCGCCTGATCCTGTGCGACGCGCTGACCTACGCGCAGCGCTTC
>CAMLJA010000179.1 GCA_946480065.1 uncultured Thermomonas sp.
CGATGTAGATGCGCATGCCGTCCTTGTCGGACTCGTCGCGCAGCTCGCTGATGCCCTCGAGCTTCTTCTCCTTCACCAGCTCGGCGATCTTCTCGATCAGCCGCGCCTTGTTCACCTGGTAGGGGATCTCGGTGACCGCGATCGCCTCGCGGCCGTTGTCGGCCACCTCGATGTCGGCCTTGGCGCGCATCCGCACCCGGCCGCGGCCGGTGCGGTAGGCCAGCTGGATGCCGCCCACGCCGTTGATGATGCCGGCGGTGGGGAAGTCCGGGCCGGGGATGTGCTCCATCAGGCCGTCGACGTCGATGGCCGGGTCGTCGATCAGCGCCAGCAGCGCGTCGACCACCTCGTTCATGTTGTGCGGCGGGATGTTGGTGGCCATGCCCACCGCGATCCCGGCCGAACCGTTCACCAGCAGGTTCGGCACCCGCGTCGGCATGACCGTGGGCTCGAGTTCCTTCTCGTCGTAGTTGGGCTGGAAATCGACCGTGTCCTTCTCGATGTCCGCCATGATCTCGTGCGAGAGCCGCGACATCCGCGCCTCGGTGTAGCGCATGGCCGCGGCGGAGTCGCCGTCGATCGAGCCGAAGTTGCCCTGCCCGTCCACCTGCATGTAGCGCAGCGAGAACGGCTGCGCCATGCGCACCAGGGTGTCGTAGACCGCGCTGTCGCCGTGCGGGTGGTACTTGCCGATCACGTCGCCCACGATGCGCGCGGACTTGTAGTACGGCTTGTTGCTGTGCGCGCCCAGCTCGTTCATCGCGTACAGCACGCGGCGGTGCACCGGCTTGAGGCCGTCGCGGACGTCCGGTAGCGCGCGCCCCACGATCACGCTCATGGCGTAGTCGAGGTAGCTGCGCCGCATCTCGTCTTCCAGGTTGACGGGGATGATTTCCTTGGCGAGATCGGCCATCGTGCGTCCGGTTGTGGGCGGTGTCTGGGGCGTGCCGATCCCGGTCCGCGCGCGACCCGCGAAGCGGCGTCCGCGGCGGGCTTGCGGGGGGATTTCAGCAACGTGAAATCATACCATCCGGCGCCTCCCGACGCACCCCGGATTTCCACGAAGGAACAACGGGTTACGGCGATTCCAGGGCGTTCCGGAGCGCCGGCGGCGGGCATTCGCCGCGCGCCGCGCGTCGCGACCCTGCGCGCACCCGCCGGAGCCGCCCGCGCGGAGGCGCGCTAGCCGGGGAACGCCGCCCGCATCCGCGCCGCGTCCGGGCGCTCGATGACCCCCGCCTCGGTGACGATGGCATCGATCAGCGCGTGCGGGGTGACGTCGAACACCGGGTTCCACGCGCGCACGCCCTCGGCCACCGTGCGTTCGCCGCGGAATGACAGCAGCTCGGCGGCGTCGCGCTCCTCGATCTCGATCGCCTCGCCCGACGGCGTGGCCATGTCCACCGTCGACGAGGGCGCGACCACCATGAACTTCACCCCGTGGTGCCGGGCCGCGATGGCCAGCTGGTAGGTGCCGATCTTGTTGGCGGTGTCGCCGTTGGCGCAGATGCGGTCGGCGCCCACCACCACCCACTGCACCTGCCCGGTCTTCATCAGGTGCGCGGCGGCGGCATCCGCGATCAGGGTGGCGTCGATCCCGTCCTGCGCCAGTTCCCACACGGTCAGGCGCGCGCCCTGGTTCCACGGCCGGGTCTCGCCGGCGAACACGCGGGCGATGCGGCCCTGCGCCACGCCGGCGCGGATCACGCCCAGCGCGGTGCCGAAGCCGGCGGTGGCCAGCGAGCCGGTGTTGCAGTGGGTCAGCACGCCGCTGCCGGGCGCCAGCAGCGCGGCGCCCTGGGCGCCCATGCGGCGGTTGGCGGCCAGGTCCTCGGTTTCGATCGCGCGGGCCTCGCGCTCCAGCGCGTCGCGCCAGGCGGGGCCGGCACCGGCCAGCGCCCCGCGCATCCGCGCCAGCGCCCACGCAAGGTTGACCGCGGTCGGCCGCGCGGCGTTCAGGCGGTCCAGCGCGGGCTCGAGCTTGCGGGCGGCCTCCGCGCCGTCGCGCGCCTCGACCGCGCGCGCGGCGAGCACCACGCCCCAGGCGGCGGCGATGCCGATCGCCGGCGCGCCGCGCACCACCAGCGCGCGGATGGCCCCGGCCACCGCGTCGCTGTCGCGGCAGGCCACGTACCCGGCCTCGAACGGCAGCGCGCGCTGGTCGAGCAGCTCCAGCGCGTCGCCGGTCCAGCGGATCGGGCGGACGTGGTCGTAGCGGTCGAAATCCATGGGGCGGGCGTCGGTGTCGTTCATGCCGGCATTATCCGGCATCCGCCCCGCCGCATCGCGGATGCGCGACCGGCGCCGCGCGGGCGCCGGCCGGCGTGGAAGCACATTGCGGATCAGTTCGTGCGGAACTCCGCGCGGCAGCCGTCCGCCACCCAGATGCCGTTGCGGCCGTAGCCCCAGCTGCGGCCCTGGACGCACGGGGCCCGCGAGAGCTGGCGCACCAGCCGCACCCCGGCGCGCACGTTCGCAGCGCATTCGCGGACGCGGCCGTCGTTGGATTCGCAGCGGAAGGTGCGGCCGCCGTAGCCATGGTCGCCGGAGCCGTAGCCGCCGCCCCACCCGCCGCCGCGCCCGGCCGCGAACTCGCCGCGGCAGCCGTCGGTCACCCACACCCCGCCGCGGTCGGCGCCCCAGGTGCGCCCTTCGATGCAGGCCGCGCGCGAAAGCTGGCGCACCAGCTGCGGGCGGCCGCGCCCGTCCAGCGCGCAGTGGCGGGTGCGGCCGTCGTTGGACTCGCAGCGCACGCGGTCGCGCCCGTACGCCTGGCCGGGGCCGCCGTAGCCGTAGCCGAGCACGCGGAAATCGGCGCGGCAGCCGTTCGCCACCCACACGCCGCCGCGGCGCTGGCCCCAGCTGCGGCCCTCGATGCAGGCCGCACGCGAATGCTGGCGCTCCAACACCACCCGCCCGCCGCCGGTCGGGCATTCGCGCACCCGGCCGTCGTTCGATTCGCAGCGGACGATGCCGGTGCCCGGCCCGTACTCCTGCCAGCCCTGGGGCCCGGCCGATGCCGGCAACGCGGCGGCGGCCAGCAGGCCGACGGCGATCAGCGGTATGCGCATGTGTCTTCCTCCTCCCTCGCCCCGACGCGGGGCGCTGCTCGCGTCCGATCTTCCGGCGGCCGGGATTAACCCAGCCCTAAACCGCGCCGCCGCCGGCGCCGCTGGACAAGCGCGGTTCAGGCGCGGGCGAAGTCGAACGCCAGGACGTCGGCGATCCGCGCGGTGCCGAGCAGCGCCATCAGCAGGCGGTCCACGCCCAGCGCCACGCCCGCGCAGGCCGGCAACCCTTCCTCCAGCGCCACCAGCAGCGCGGCGTCCAGCGGCACCTCCGGCAGGCCGCGGGCCGCGCGCACCCGGCCGTCGCGCAGGAACCGCGCGCGCTGTTCGGCCGCATCGACCAGCTCGTGGTAGCCGTTGGCCAACTCCAGCGGCCCCAGGTACAGCTCGAAGCGCTCGGCCACCGGCGCCCCCCCCGCTTCCGCGGGGCCAGGCTGGCGGATGCGCGCGAGCGCCGCCTGCGAGGCCGGCCAGTCGTGCACCGCCAGCAGCACATCGCGGTCGAACGTCGGCTGCAGGCGGTGGGTCATCAGCAGGTCCAGCCAGTCGTCGCGAGTCAGGCCGTCGGGGTCGATGGCCACGTCGCCCAGCGCGTTGCGCAGGACCCCGACATCGTCCAGCAGCGGATCGAGCCCCAGCCGGTCCCGGTAGAGATCGCGGAACGTCGTCACCTGCAGGGACGCCTCGCGCCCGACCAGCGCCAGCGCCTCACGCACCAGCGTCACCGTCTCGTCGAGCAGGCGCAGGTGGTCCCAGCCGACGCGGTACCACTCCAGCATGGTGAATTCGGGGTTGTGGCGGCCACCGGCCTCGCCGTCGCGGAACACGCGCCCCAGCTCGTAGCAGTCGCCGATGCCGGCCGCCAGCAGGCGCTTGAGCGCGAATTCCGGCGAAGTGCGCAGCCAGCGCGTGCGCGGCGCGCCGTCGGTGCGGCCGGAGAATTCCAGCGCGAACGAGGCGATGTTCGGCTCGGTGTTGCCGGCCAGCGAGAGCACCGGGGTTTCGACTTCCAGCACGCCGCGGGCGTGGAAGAACTCGCGCGCCAGGCGGTTGAAGCGGGCGCGCAGGCGCAGCGCGTCGACCGCGGTGGTCGGCTGCCAGCCGGTCATGGCGCGCACGTCCCGCAACGGGCCACCGCCGCGGCGCGCGGGGCGCTCATGCGTGCTCCGCCAGGAACGCGAGCAGCCTGGCCTCGTCCCAGACCTCGACGCCCAATTCCTCGGCCTTCGCCAGCTTCGAGCCTGCGGCTTCCCCGGCCACCACGAACGAGGTCTTCTTCGACACGCTGCCGGCCGTCTTTGCGCCCAGCGCTTCGAGCTTGTCCTTCGCCTCGTCGCGGCCCATCGACGACAAGGTGCCGGTCAGAACCACGGTCTTTCCGTCCAGCGGCCCCGCCGTGCGCTCGCCGCGCTCGGGGAGGCGCGCGCGCAGGTCCGCCTGCGCCCGGGCGCTGTGCAGCAGCAGGGCGGCATGGGCTTCGTCCTCCAGCCAGGCGGCCAGTGCCTCCGCGGTGTCGGCCGGCAGGCCGGCGGTGACCAGGTTGTGCACGGGGGCATCCAGCAGCGCCTGCGCATCGGCGAACGCGGCGC
>CAMLJA010000180.1 GCA_946480065.1 uncultured Thermomonas sp.
GATCAGAGTGAGTGACTGGAGTTCAGACGTGTGCTCTTCCGATCTCGCGGCGAAGTCCGGCGGCAGCCGCCGCGCCGGGGCCAGCCCGCGCATGGTTTCGCCGGCGATGCGCCAGCGCTCCCAGCAGCCGGCCAGCGCCTCGTCGTGGTGCAGGCGGCGCAGCAGGAAACGGGTCTGGTCCGCGGGCAGCGCGCCGTCCATCAGCGCGGACAGCTGTTCGCGGCTGCTCAGCTGGGTCAGGTCGTTGGCGGCGGTGTCGGTGTTCATGTCGGTCGCCTTCATGCGTGCGAGCGCTTGCGTGCGGTGTCGTCGTGGTCCAGCAGCGGTTTCATGCGGGCGTCGATGGCCTCGCGGGCGCGGAAAATCCGCGAGCGCACCGTGCCGATCGGGCAGTCCATGCGCTCGGCGATCTCCTCGTAGCTCATCCCTTCCACCTCGCGGAAAGTGATCGCCTCGCGCAGTTCTTGCGGCAGCTCTTCGACCGCGGCCAGCACCGTTTGTTCCAGCTGCTGGCGCATCAGTTCGCGTTCGGGGGTGTCGTTGTCGCGCAGGCGCAGGCCGGACTCGAACTGCTCGGCATCCTCGATCCCGACATCGTCGGTGGGCGGCCGGCGGTTCCCGGAGACCAGGTGGTTCTTGGCCGTGTTGACCGCGATCCGGTGCAGCCAGGTGGAGAACTGGGCGTCGCCGCGGAAGCCGCCGATCGCGCGGTAGGCGCGGATGAAGGTGTCCTGCGCCACGTCCTGGACTTCCGCCCAGTCGTGGATGTAGCGGGACACGACCGCGCCCACCCGGTGCTGGTACTTGCGCACCAGCAGGTCGAAGGCGGCGGCGTCCCCGCGCTGCACGCGGGCGACGAGGTCCTGGTCCAGCGCTTGCGACACGTCATCCTCGGCCATTGCGCGCCGGTTCCTCGGTAGTGGGCCCGGGCGTTCCGGGCAGGTGGGACCGCGCGGGCGCCGCGAAGTTCCCTTCACGGCGTTGGGATAGGGTGATGCCGATCTGAGGGGCATTTGACGGCATTCAAGCGGCGCCCGGATCATATCGCCCCATACCCGTGCGAATGGAGCCACGATGACGCCTGCAGCCCCCGCCCCCGGTTTCGATGGCCTGCGCTTCTCGCACTGGCAGGTGGAGCGCCGCGACGACGGCGTGCTGGTACTTGCCTTCGACCGCGCCGGCGCCTCGGTCAACACCTTCAGCCAGGACGTGCTTCTGGAGCTGGAAGCGCTGCTGGAACGGATCGCGATGGAGCCGCCCAAGGGCGTGGTGGTGCGCTCGGCCAAGGCCGCCTTCGCCGCCGGCGCGGACCTCAAGTCGCTGCAGGCGCTGGACGCGCGCGGCCAGGTGGGCGACTTCATCCACCTCGGCCAGCAGGCGTTCCAGCGGCTGGCCGCGCTGCCCTGCCCCACCGTGGCCGCGATCCATGGCTTCTGCATGGGCGGCGGCACCGAGATCGCGCTGGCCTGCCGCTACCGCGTGGCCGCCAGCGACGCCCGCATCGGCCTGCCCGAGGTCAAGCTGGGCATCTTCCCCGGCTGGGGCGGCAGCGCGCGGCTGCCGCGGCTGGTGGGCGCGCCGGCGGCGTTCGACATGATGCTGACCGGGCGCACGCTGTCGGCGTCGGCCGCGCGCGCGATCGGCCTGGTCGACAAGGTGGTGGAGCCGGCGGTGCTGGTCGATGCCGCGGTCGACATGCTCAAGGGCGGCGCGCAGCGCCCGCTGCGGCAGCGGTTCCTCGGCTGGGCCAGCAACACCTGGCCGGCGCGGCAGATGCTGGCGCCGATGCTGGTGAAGCAGGTCGCGCGCAAGGCGCCCAAGGCGCACTACCCGGCGCCCTATGCCCTGATCGCCGCCTGGCAGCGCAGCGGCGGGGCCGGGATCCAGGGCCGCCTGGCCGCCGAGAAGAAGGCGGTGGTGAAGCTGGCCGCCACCCCGACCGCGCGCAACCTGATCCGGGTGTACTTCCTGCAGGAGCGGCTGAAGGCCATCGGCGGCAAGGAGTCCGGCATCCGGCGCGTGCACGTGGTCGGCGCCGGCGTGATGGGCGGCGACATCGCGGCGTGGAGCGCATACAAGGGTTTCGAGGTCACCCTGCAGGACCGCGAGCAGCGCTTCGTCGACGGCGCGCTGCAGCGCGCGCAGGCGCTGTTCGGGAAGAAGGTGAAGGACGCGGCCGCGCGCCCGGCGGTGGCGGCGCGCCTGCGCGGCGACCTGGCCGGCGACGGCATCGCCGATGCCGACCTGGTCATCGAGGCGATCATCGAGAACCCGGAGGCCAAGCGCGACCTGTACGCCGCGGTCGAGCCGCGGATGAAGGCGGACGCGCTGCTGACCACCAACACCTCGTCGATCCCGCTGGTCGAGCTGCGCGAGCACATCGCCCGGCCGGACCGCTTCGCCGGCCTGCACTACTTCAACCCGGTGGCGCTGATGCCGCTGGTCGAGCTCATCCACCACGACGCGATGGCGGCGGAGACCCAGGAACGCCTGGCCGCGTTCTGCAGGAAGCTCGACAAGCTGCCGGTGCCGGTCGCCGGCACCCCGGGGTTCCTGGTCAACCGCGTGCTGTTCCCGTACATGCTGGAGGCGATGACCGCCTACGCCGAGGGCATCCCCGGCCCTGCGATCGACCGCGCGGCGGTGCGGTTCGGGATGCCGATGGGCCCGATCGAACTGGTCGACACCGTCGGCCTGGACGTGGCCGCCGGGGTGGGCGCCGAGCTGGCGCCGTTCCTCGGGCTGCCGATCCCGGCCGCGCTGCAGGCGCCGCCGGAAGCCGGCAAGCGCGGCAAGAAGGACGGCCAGGGCGTGTACGCGTGGGTGGACGGCAAGCCGCGCAAGCCGGAATTGCCGCAGGACTACAAGGCGCCGGACGACCTCGAGGACCGCCTGGTCCTGCCGCTGCTCAACGAGGCGGTGGCCTGCCTGCACGACGGGGTGGTGGCCGATCCCGACCTGCTGGATGCCGGCGTGATCTTCGGCACCGGCTTCGCCCCGTTCCGCGGCGGCCCGATCCAGCACATCCGCGACACCGGAGCCGACGCGCTGCTGGCCAGGCTCAAGGCCTTGCAGGCCAGGCACGGCGACCGCTTCGCCCCGCGCCCCGGCTGGGACAGCCCGCTGCTGCGCGCTGCCGCAACGTAGCGCTGGCGCAACGTCGCGATGGTGCCCACGCGACACGCGTGGTGGCGTTGCGATCGCCGGGATCGGCGTTCGCCGCACGCGTCGCGGGGAACCGCCGTTCGCGCCCCTGCGCGACGGACGGCGGGCTACATCGTCTGGGTGGGCTGCTCGGCGTTCAGGGTGCCCGCCAGCAGGCCCTCGATCTTGTTCTTGACCGACTCGCCCTCGGCGGTCTCGGCGAACTGCACGCCGATCCCGGCGACCCGGTTGCCCTGCGCGCCGGTGGGCGTGACCCAGACCACCTTGCCGGCGACCGGCAGGCGCTCGGACGAATCCGGCAGGGTCAGCAGCAGGAACACCTCGTCGCCGATGAAGTAGCGCCTCGGCGTGGGCACGAAGATCCCGCCCTGCCGGATGTACGGCATGTAGGCGTTGTAGAGCGCGGCCTTGTCCTTGACCACCAGCGACAGGATGCCCTGCCGCGCGCCGCCCGCAATGCTCATCCCCGCTCCCCCTTCATTCGCACCAAGCCACCAGGCTCTCCGCCACCGCCAAGTCCGCGCGCACCGTGGTGCGCAGCAGTTCGCGGGCCCGGTTGGCGGCGTCGAATCGCGCGGCCAGCCTGCGGGTTCGCGCCGGCTCGGTCAAGCCCGCGGCCTCGGCCAGCGCCAGGTCCGCCAGGTGGGCCAGCCGCGCCGGCGCCTGGCCGTCGGCCACCCAGCGCTGGGCCACCTCGGCCGGCGCGGCGCGGCCGCGCTGCAGGGCCTGGGCGTCCTCGGCGACCGCGCGGCGCAGCGCCAGGCCGTCGCCGCTGGCCCAGGCATCCGCCAGCCCGGGGTGCCCGCGCGCGGCGTCCAGCGCCTCCGCGGCCACCGCGCCGTGGCCGCGTCCCCGCAGCCACTCCAGCGCCTCGGCGCGCGGCGGCAGGCGCAGATCGAGACGCTGGCAGCGGCTGCGGATGGTCGCCGGCAGCCGCGCGGGATGGGAGGCGACCAGCCACAGGTAGCGCCCCGGCCGGGGTTCTTCCAGGGTCTTGAGGATCGCGTTCCAGGCGCTCCAGTTCACCGCGTCGGCGGGATCGACGATCACCACCTGGGCCCCGCCGAGCTGGGGGGTCAGGGTCAGTTTTTCGGACAGCCTGCGGATCTGTTCGATCACCAGTTCGGCGCGCATCCTCGCGGGCGGCGGCTTCAACTTCCACTCGTACCCGATGAACAGCAAGTCGGGATGCGCACTGTGGCCCCAGGGATGCGACAGCGATCCGTCCGGACGCGTCTCCAGCGGATCGTATTGCGAGCGGGAAGCGAACAGCGCGCAGCTCTTGCAGGCGCCGCACGGCTCCCCGCCCGGCCGCGGCGACGGGCACAGCACGCGCCGGGCCAGGTGCTCGGCCAGCAGGCGCTTGCCCAGCAGCGCCGGGCCGGCGACCAGGGTGGCGTGGCCGAAGTGCCCGGCATCCAGGGCCTGCGCGGCCTGCGCGTAGGCGCGCTGCTGCCACGGCGCCAGCGGCGGCGGCATGCTCATG
>CAMLJA010000181.1 GCA_946480065.1 uncultured Thermomonas sp.
CCAGCAGGCAGACCGCCTGCGCGGCGATGCCTTCGCCGCGGCCGGTGAAGCCCAGCCTTTCGCTGGTCGTGGCCTTGACGCTTACCGCATCCACGGCGATGCCGAGGTCAGCGGCGATCGCCTCGCGCATTGCCTGCGCATGCGGCCCGACCCGGGGCGCCTCGCAGACCACGGTGAGGTCGCAGTTGCCCACCCGCCAGCCGCGTTCGCGCAGCAGCGCGTCGCAGTGGCGGACGAAGGCGCGGCTGTCGGCGTCCTTCCAGCGCGCGTCGGACGGCGGGAAGTGGCGGCCGATGTCGCCCAGCGCCAGCGCGCCGAGCATGGCGTCGCAGAGTGCGTGCAGCACCACGTCGCCGTCGCTGTGCGCCAGCACGCCGCGCGCGTGCGGGACGCGCACGCCGCCCAGCACCACGTGGTCGCCGTCGCCGAACGCATGCACGTCGTAGCCCTGCCCGATCCTGAAATCCATATGCCCGCCTTTCACCTGCTTTAGTAGGAGCGCACCGCAGGGGCGCGATCTAGCGCGGAATCACGCAAGAGGCATCGCGCCCCTGCGGTGCGCTCCTACGGGGTTCGTGTCAGCAGAAATTCCGCCAGCGCCAGGTCCGCCGGCGTGGTGACCTTCAGGTTGTCCTCGCGGCCCTCGACCAGCGCGGGCCGCAGGCCCAGCCGTTCGACCGCCATCGCCTCGTCGGTGGCCAGGATGCCCTCGTTCCGGACGGCTTCTAGCGCGCGGCGCAGCATCCCGCGGCGGAACGCCTGCGGGGTCAGTGCGCGCCACAGGCCGTCGCGCGGTTCGGTGGCGTCGACCCGGCCGTCCGCGCCGGCCCGCTTGAGGGTGTCGCGGACCGGTGCTGCCAGGAGCGCGCCGTCCGCGCAGGCCGCCGCGGCATCGATCAGCGCGTCGAGGTCGGCGGCGCGCAGGTTGGGGCGCGCGGCGTCGTGCACCAGCAGCAGGGCGTCGTCTCCGATTTCGTCCGGCAGCGCGTGCAGCGCCGCCAGCACCGAGTCGGCGCGCTCGCCGCCGCCGACGCAGGCGAGCACCGGCTTGCCGTGCAGGGATGTCCAGCCCGGCCAGCGCGGATCGCCGGCGGCCAGCGCCACCACCGCGCCGTCGACGCGCGGATGCGCCAGCAGCGCGTCCAGCGCGTGCGCGATCAGCGGGCGCCCGGCCGCCTGCAGGTACTGCTTGGGCACCTCGCCTCCGAAGCGCCGCCCGCTGCCGGCGGCGGGCACCAGCGCCCAGCACCCGCCCGCGCGACCGGCGGCGCTCACGGCTGCGCCGGCGCCGGCGCGGCGGGCGGCGTCTGCGGGTCCTCGATCACCCGGTAGAAGGTCTCGCCCGGCTTGACCATGCCCAGCTCGCTGCGCGCGCGCTCCTCCACCGCCGCCTCGCCGGCCTTGAGGTCCTGGACCTCGGCCGCCAGCGCCTCGTTGCGCTGGCGCAGGCGCACGTTCTCGGCTTCCTGGCCGGCCACCTGCGCGCGCAGCGCGGCCACTTCCCGCTGGCCGCCGTTGCCCAGCCACAGCGTGTACTGCAGCCCGGCCAGCAGCAGCGCCAGCAGGAGTAGCAGCCAGGAAGCGGGCGGCACGCGCATGGGCTTCACCCGGGCAGGCGTCAGCGCGCCAGCGAGACGAAGGCGCCGCGGCCGGCGTAGCGCGCCTGCGCGCCCAACTGCTCCTCGATCCGCAGCAGCTGGTTGTACTTGGCCACGCGGTCGCTGCGGCACAGGGAGCCGGTCTTGATCTGGGTGGCGGTGGTCGCCACCGCGATGTCGGCGATGGTGGTGTCCTCGGTCTCGCCGGAGCGGTGCGAGACCACCGCGGCGTACTTCGCCGCGTCGGCCATGGCGATGGCCTCCAGCGTCTCGCTGAGGGTGCCGATCTGGTTGACCTTGATCAGGATCGCGTTGGCCACGCCCTGGGCGATGCCGTCGCGGAAGATCCGTGGGTTGGTGACGAACAGGTCGTCGCCGACCAGCTGCACCCGCTCGCCCAGGCGCGCGGTCAGCAGCTTCCAGCCGGCCCAGTCGTCCTCGGCCATGCCGTCCTCGACGGTGACGATGGGGTACTGCCCGCACCAGCCGGCCAGGAAGTCGACGAACTGCTCCGGGGCCAACCGCTTGCCCTCGCCGGTGAGGTTGTACTTGCCGTTCTCGAAGAATTCGCTGCTGGCCACGTCCAGGCCCAGCACGATGTCCTCGCCGGCCTTGTAGCCGGCCTTGCCGATCGCCTCGAGGATGGTTTCCAGCGCTTCCTCGTTGCTGCGCAGGTCGGGGGCGAAGCCGCCCTCGTCGCCCACCGCGGTGGACAGGCCGCGGCCCTTGAGCACCGACTTCAGCGCGTGGAACACCTCGGCACCGGCGCGCAGCGCCTCGGCGAAGCTGTCCACGCCCACCGGCAGGATCATGAATTCCTGCAGGTCCACGTTGTTGTCGGCGTGGGCGCCGCCGTTGATGATGTTCATCATCGGCACCGGCAGGGTGGGCTGCCAGCCGGCCGGGTGCGCGCTGATCGAGGCCAGGTAGCGCCACAGCGGCTCGCGGCGCGAGGCCGCCACCGCGTGGGCGGCCGCCATCGAGACCCCCAGCAGCGCGTTCGCGCCCAGCCGGCCCTTGTTCTCGGTGCCGTCGAGGTCGACCAGGCGCCGGTCCAGGCCGGCCTGGTCGGCGGCGTCGAAGCCCTGCAGCATGGCGGCGATCGGGCCGTTGACGTTGGCCACCGCCTGCAGCACGCCCCTGCCCAGGTAGCGGGTCTTGTCGCCGTCGCGCAGCTCCACCGCCTCCTTGGTGCCGGTGGACGCGCCCGAGGGCACCATCGCGCGGCCGAAGCTGCCGTCCGCCAGGGTCACCTCGGCTTCGAGCGTGGGGTTGCCGCGGCTGTCGAGGATCTCGCGGGCGTGCAGGGAGGCGATCGTGGTCATGTGGGGCCGTGGGTCAGAAGGAGGATTCGAGGAAGCCGTTGCGCTTGGTCACCGCGTCGAGTTCCACCAGGGTCTCGAGCAGGGCGCGCATGCGCGCCAGCGGCACCGCGTTGGGGCCGTCGGACAGCGCATTGGCGGGGTCGGGGGGGGTTTCCATGAACACGCCGGCCACGCCCACCGCGATCGCCGCGCGCGCCAGCACCGGCACGAACTCGCGCTGGCCGCCGGAACTGCTGCCCTGCCCGCCCGGCAGCTGCACCGAGTGGGTGGCGTCGAACACCACCGGGCAGCCGGTGTCGCGCATCACCGCGAGGCTGCGCATGTCGGAGACCAGGTTGTTGTAGCCGAAGCTGGCGCCGCGCTCGCAGACCATGATCTGCTGGTTGCCGGTGGACTTGGCTTTCTCCACCACCGGCTTCATGTCCCACGGCGACAGGAACTGGCCCTTCTTGATGTTGACCGGCTTGCCGGCCTCGCAGACCTTGCGGATGAAATCGGTCTGGCGCACCAGGAACGCCGGCGTCTGCAGCACGTCCACCACCGCGGCCACCTCGTCCATCGGGGTGTACTCGTGCACGTCGGTGAGCACCGGCACGCCGAGCTGGCGCCTGACCTCGGCCAGCACGCGCAGGCCCTCTTCCATGCCCGGGCCGCGGAAGCTGTTGATCGAGGTGCGGTTGGCCTTGTCGAAGCTGGACTTGAAGATGAAGGGGATGCCCAGCGCGCCGGTGATCTCCTTGAGCTGGCCGGCCACGTCCACCTGGAGCTGCTCCGACTCGACCACGCAGGGGCCGGCGATCAGGAAGAACGGCCGGTCCAGGCCGGCCTCGAATCCGCACAGGTTCATGCGCTGGCCTCCTTCAGCCGGCTGTCGTCGAGCAACCTGCCGCCGGCCTTGTGCTCGCGCGCGGCGCGGATGAAGCCGACGAACAGCGGGTGGCCGTGACGCGGCGTGGACAGGAACTCGGGGTGCGCCTGGCAGGCCAGGAACCACGGGTGCGCGGCCTGCGGGAGTTCCACCATCTCCACCAGCAGGTCGTCCATCGACTTGGCGCAGATGGCCAGGCCGGCGTCCTCCAGCTGGGTGCGGTAGCGGTTGTTGAATTCGTAGCGGTGGCGGTGGCGCTCGCCCACCACCTCGGCGCCGTACATCCGGTGCGCCAGGGTGCCCGGCCTGACCCGCTGCTCCTGCAACCCCAGGCGCATGGTGCCGCCGAGGTCGGAATGCTCGTCGCGGCGCTCGATGTCGCCGGACTGGGTGCGCCACTCGGTGATCAGCCCGATCACCGGGTGCGGGGTGGCGCGGTCGTTCTCGGTGCTGTTGGCGCCCTGCAGGCCGGCCACGTGGCGGGCCACGTCCACCACCGCGGCCTGCATGCCGTAGCAGATGCCGAAGTACGGCACCCGGCGCTCGCGGGCGTACTGCGCGGTGAGCACCTTGCCCTCGAAGCCGCGGTCGCCGAAGCCGCCCGGCACCAGGATGCCGTCCACGCCAGCCAGCACCCGGTCGGCGCCGTCGCGCTCCACGTCCTGCGATTCCAGCCACTTCAGGTTGACCCGGGTGCGCTGGCGGATGCCGCCGTGCTTGAGCGCCTCGCCCACCGACTTGTAGGCGTCCTTGTGGTCCACGTACTTGCCGACCACCGCGATGGTGACCTCGTAGATCGGAAGAGCGTCGTGTAGGGAAAGAGTGTAGATCTCGGTG
>CAMLJA010000182.1 GCA_946480065.1 uncultured Thermomonas sp.
CGAGCCCGCCGCGGCACCGAAGCCTGCATCGATCCCCAAGCCGAAGCCGAAGCCGGCACCCGCGCCCGCGCCCGCATCCAAACCGGAGTCCAAGGCCGCCGCCGCGCCGGCGCCGGAGAAGCCGACCGCCGCCCGGGTGTCCGGCCGGCTGGAGCTGGTGGCCGGCGGCCGCGAAGGCATCGTGGCGGGCGAGGTGGCGGAAGGCCTGGTGTACTTCCTGCCGAAGTCGGGCGGCGCGGCGGCGAAGCCCGGCACCTTCACCGTCGAGACCCGCAGCAAGGGGTTCACGCCGGCGGTGCTGGTGGTGCCGGCCGGCAGCACGGTCCGGTTCCCCAACCGCGACGCGATCCTGCACAACGTCTTCTCGCGCACCCCGGGCAGCAGCTTCGACTTCGGCTTCTACGGCCCGGGCGAGACCCGCCAGCGCGTCTTCTCGAAGCCCGGCCTGGTGCTGGTGAGCTGCAACGTGCACCACAACATGCGGCTGGACCTGGTGGTGCTGGCCACCCCGTACTACACCCGCCCGGACCGCAACGGCCGGTATTCGCTGGAGGGATTGCCGAAGGGGCCGGGCACCCTGGTCTTCTGGCACCCGCGCGCGGACGCGCAGCAGGTCGCGCTCACCCTGCCCACGGCCGCCGCCGTGTCCCGCCGGCTGGTGGCGGGCAAGCCGTCGCGGCACGCCGGGATGGGGCACTGAGCCGTGGCCGATCTCCGTGGATTCGCCCTCCGGGCCGCGCTGCTGCTGGTCGCCGCGGTCGCCGTCGCCGCCGGCCTGGTGGCCTGGCAGGTCGCCCGCGACGCCGCCCGCGCGGCCGACCGCACCCTCGCCACCCTGCAGTCGACCCAGGCGCTGGTCGAGGCGCAGCAGGACCGCAACCTGGTCACCCGCGGCGAGCTGATCGCCGGCAACCAGGCGGTGGTCGGCTACATGACCCAGGCCCTGGGCGGCGCCCTGCCGGGCGAGACGGTCGACTACTCCTCGATCATCGACCTGCTGGAGGAGCGGCGCAGCCAGCTGGGGCTGGACGTGGCCGCGGTGATCGGCGCCGACGGCCGCCTGCTGGCCTCCACCGACCGCTACCTGGCGGGCGGCGACTTCGCCCGCGACCCGGTGTTCGCCGCCGCCGCCAAGGCGCAGGCGCCGCGCACCGGCCTGTGGGCGTACGGCGACCGGCTGCTGCACGCGGCCCTGCTGCCGCTGGCCCGCTACGGCTCGGGCGACGCCTACCTGCTGGTCGGCGAAACGGTGGGGCAGGATTTCGCGCAGACCATCGCCGGGATCGGCGCGGCCGACGTCGCCATCGTCACCCGCACCCCCGCCGGCGTGCCGCGCATCCCGGTGTCCACGCTGGAGGCCGGCGACAGCGCCGGCGCGCTGGACGCCCTGCGCATCCGGCGCGACGAGGCCGGCGGCCGCTTCGCCCTGCGGCTGCCCGGCGGCCGGGTCCAGGCGCAGTCCGCGCCGCTGTTCGGCAACGACGCGGTGCGGGTGCTGGCGCTGGCGCAGGCCCGGCCGGTGGCCGAGGTGACCGCCGCCCACCTGCCGGCGCTGCTGCTCGCCGCGCTGGCCATGCTGGGGCTGGCGCTGGCCCTGGGCTGGCACCGGCGCGCCGTGGCGGCGCCGCTGCAGGACCTGGAGCGCCTGATGACCCGCGCCGCCGAGACCGGCGACACCCACCTGCGCCTGGCCGAGCGCGGCGCGCCGGCCGTGGTCCGCGTGGCCGCCGCCTTCAACCGGCTGATGGCGGCCCGGCATGCGCCCCGCGACTGATTTCCCCGCCCGCCCGGCGGCCCCGTCCCGACCACAGGAACCGGCAATGACCCGACGCTCGCCCCGCACCATTACCGCCCCGGCGCCGCGCAGGCCGCTGGTCCACATCGGCTGCGGCGCCCTGCTGCTGCTGTGCAGCGCCCACGTCGCCGCGCAGGACGCCTCCGCGCTGGCGGGGCCGGACGACTTGGCCACGCAGACGGCGCCCGCCGGCACCGGCGGCAAGCTGCTGCTGACCGGTGGCGTGAGCCAGGTCGAAGGCGCGGCCGGCGGCGGGCTGGCGCCGTGGGCGGTGATCGGCGGCTACGGCACCCGCGACCAGATCGGCGCCAACGCCTACTACACCCGCGTGGGCCTGTCGGACTACGGGCTGGACAGCGTCGGCGCGCTGGTGGGCCTGTTCGACCGCGTCGAGCTCAGCGTGTCGCGCCAGCGCTTCGACACCCGGGCGGTCGGCGCGGCCCTCGGCCTGGGCCAGGGCTACGCCATCCGGCAGGACACCTTCGGCGTGAAGGTCAAGCTGGCCGGCGACGCCGTGCTGGAGCAGGACCGCTGGCTGCCGCAGGTCGCGGTGGGCGTGCAGCACAAGCGCAACAACCGCGGCGCGCTGCTGGCGGCCATCGGCGCCCGCGACGACAGCGGCACCGACCTCTACGTGAGCGCCACCAAGCTCTACCTGGCGCAGAGCCTGCTGCTCAACGCCACCGTGCGCATGACCAAGGCCAACCAGTTCGGCATCCTGGGCTTCGGCGGCGACCGCCACGACGGCTACCAGCCGCAGTTCGAAGGCTCCGCCGCCTGGCTGCTCAACCGCCACCTGGCGGTGGGCGCCGAATACCGCACCAAGCCCGACAACCTCGGCATCGCGCACGAGGGCGATGCCTGGGACGCCTTCGTCGCCTGGGCGCCGGCCAAGCACGTTTCGCTGACGCTGGCCTATGTCGACCTCGGCAACATCGTCATCCGCGACAACCAGCGCGGCTGGTACGCCTCGCTGCAGGTCGGCTTCTGAACCGCAGACTGATTGGAGCAACCCACATGCATTCCCGGACATCCCTGTTGGTCGCCTGCCTGCTGGCCCTGGCCTGCGCGCCCTGCGTGGCGCTGGCGCAGGACGCCACCCCCGCCGCCGATGTGGCCACCGCCGACCTGGCGCCGCGCCTCGACCCCAACGCCCCCGATCCCGCGCCGCCGCACCCGGAGCTGGCCGGGGTGTTCCAGGACTTCGGCGGCAGGCCGGGCCTGGACGCGCTGATGGAGGACTTCATGGCCAACCTGCTGGCCGATCCGCGCACCGCGCCGTACTTCGAGAACAAGGAGCTGCCGCGGATCAAGCGCCAGCTGGCCGAGCAGTTCTGCGCCATCCTCGGCGGCGGCTGCGCCTACAGCGGCCGCGACATGCGCAGCACGCACACCGGCATGGGCGTGGACCGGGCCGCGTTCAACGCGCTGGTGGAGGACCTGCAGGCGGCGATGGACAAACACCGCGTGCCGTTCCGCTCGCAGAACAAGCTGCTGGCGATCCTGGCCCCGATGCACCGCGAGGTGGTGGGGCAGTGAGGCCGGGCCGGGCGGTCAGCCGCCCGGCGGCTTGAAGCCGGCGCAGGGATCCGGCCGCTGCGTGGCCGGGATGCGTTCCACCCGGTCGAACGCGGCGGCGTCGGCGTCCGGTTCCAGGAAGCCCACCGTGCGCGGCGCCAGGCCCTCGCGCCGCAGCCAGTAGGGCACCGCGATGTCGCCGCGCACGTGCCCGTTGCCGGCCACCAGCACCACGCCGTCCGCGGCGTGCGTGCGCAGGGTCTCGGCCATCACCACGTCGCGGGCGATCTGCGCCTTCGCCATCGGCGCCACCAGCGTTTCCGGCAGCATTCCGCAGTGGCTGCCGCGCACCTCGGCTTCCTGCGCGGCCAGCACGTCGGCCGGCAGCGCGTCCAGCGCGTAGCGTGCGACCAGCCCAGGCGGCAGGGCAGCGCCGAAGCCGTCCTTCATCACCTTCGACGCATCGCCGCGCGACAGGTTGGCCGCCAGCAGCGGCAGCCTGAACTCCAGCGCCAGCGCGATCACCGGTTCGTAGTACGCCCAGGTCCAGCCGGCCTTCGCCGGCGCCGTGCGCGCCACCACGCAGGCGGCGTCCGCGCACTCGCGCATCGCCGCGTCCAGCGCCGGCTGCTGCGCGGTGTCGAACTGCTCCATCGCGATCGCCGGCCGCCAGCCGGCCTCCAGCTCCCTGCGCAGCAGCGCGGCGCGCGCGGCGTGGCCGGCGGCGCTGTCGTGGACCTCGCCCAGCAGCAGCACGCGCGGCGCCAGCGGCGGCGGGGCGGTGGCGCTCGCGGGCGCGGGAGTGGCGTGCGTGCAGGCGGCGAGCAACGCCGGCAGGGTGGCAAACAGGACGGTGCGCCGCATGCGAATCCTCCGAAGTCGGATGGAGCTTGCCACAGCGCTGGCCGAAGTCCGCCAGTTGCCGCGTTGGGGTTGAAGATCGCCCGAGAGCGATCGCCCATCCGGAGGTTTTCCCATGTCTCATTCGCTCAGGCCGGCCGCGCTGGCTGCCATGCTGTCTCTTTGCGTCGTGTCCGCGGCAGCGTCCGCCCAGTCCCGGGCACCCGCCGCCGCGGCCGCGGAGCAGCCACAGGCCACCGCGCGCGGCACCACGTTCCTGCTGCCGGAGGGCTGGGCAAGGGCGACCCGGGACGGCGCCATCGTGCTGACCCCGCCGGAAGCCGACGGCTCCCGGATCGTCATCGTCGATGCCACCGCGGCGACGCCCGACGAGGCCGTGGCCCAGGCCTGGACGGCGCTGGGGATGACGCCGAAGTTCCTGCTCGCCAC
>CAMLJA010000183.1 GCA_946480065.1 uncultured Thermomonas sp.
TCGATGGCGCGCCGCTGGCCGAGGCGACGCTGTCCTGGCGCGGCCCGCTCGCCTTCCTGCACTGGCACGACGAAGCAGGCCGTGGCGGTCGCCTGTCGTGGTGGCCCGATACCTTGCCGCCAGCCCAACGGCGCGTGTTGAGGTTGTGGTCGCCGGACGGGCCGGGCATGGCACCATAGGGCGATGTTCAAACCCGTCCCCGTCGCCATCGGCCTGCGCTACCTGCGCGCCAAACGCCGCAACGGCTTCATCTCGTTCATCTCCCTCGCCTCGATCCTGGGCATCGCGCTCGGGGTGACCGCGCTCATCACCACCCTGGCGGTGATGAGCGGGTTCCAGCGCGAGATCCGCGACCGCATGCTGCAGATGGCCGCGCACGCCACCGTCACCGGCTACGGCGAGCCGCTGCAGGACTGGCGGCGCGCGGTCCGAGTGGCCACCGCCGACCCGCGGGTGGCCGGTGCCGCGCCGTACGTGGAGAAGGAGGCGCTGATCTCCGGCGCCAACAACCAGCCGGCGATGCTGCGCGGGGTGATCCCGGCCGAGGAGGACAAGGTCTCGGTGCTGGGCGAGAAGATGGTGCAGGGCAAGCTGGCGGACCTCGCGCCCGGCGCCTTCAACATCGTGCTGGGCCGCGAGCTGGCGCTGTGGCTGGGCGTGGGCGTGGGCGACGACGTGGTGGTGACCCTGGCCGACTTCCGCAGCACGCCGGTGGGCGGCGGGCTGGGCACGATGAAGCGCTTCCACGTCAGCGGCATCTTCGAGGCCGGCTACAACGAATTCGACAAGGGCCTGGCCGTGGTCGCGCTGGCCGACCTGCAGCGGCTGCTGCGGATGGGCGAGGGCGTGACCGGCGTGCGCCTGAAGATGCACGACATGGACCTGGCCTTCGACGTGGCGCGCGCGCTGGCGCTGAAGCTGCAGGCCGGCCATCCGCGCAGCGGCTTCCGGGTCAGCGACTGGACCCAGGACAACGCCAACCTGTTCCGCGCGCTGAAGATGGAGAAGACCGTGATGGCCATCCTGCTGTCGCTGATCATAGCGATGGGCGCGTTCAACCTGGTGTCCTCGCAGGTGATGCTGGTCACCGACAAGCAGGCCGACATCGCCATCCTGCGCACGCTGGGGCTGACGCCGCGCCAGGTGATGCAGGTGTTCATGGTCCAGGGCAGCCTGATCGGCGTGATCGGCACCGTGGCCGGCGTCGTCGGCGGGGTGCTGCTGACGCTCAACCTGGATGCCATCCTGCAGGGCATCGAGGCGGTGCTGGGCGTGCAGCTGCTGCCCGAGGACGTTTACTACATCACCGGCCTGCCCACCGACCTGCGCGCCACCGACGTGGCCACCATCGCCTGCGTCGCGCTGGCGATGGCGTTCGTGGCCACCCTGTACCCGGCCTGGCGCGCGGCGCGCACCGCCCCGGCGGAGGCGCTGCGCTATGAATGAGCCCGTGCAGGACGTCATCCGCGCCGAGGGCCTGGGCAAGACCTACGCCGAGGGCTCGCTGCGCACGCCGGTGTTCGACGGACTCGACATCGCCGTGCGGGCCGGCGAGACGGTGGCCATCCTCGGCGCATCCGGCGCCGGCAAGAGCACCCTGCTGCACCTGCTGGGCGGGCTGGACGTGCCCAGCGCGGGCGAGGTCTACGTGGCCGGCCAGAAGATGAGCGCGCTGTCCGATGCCGCGCGCGGCCGCCTGCGCAATGCTTCGCTGGGCTTCGTCTACCAGTTCCACCACCTGCTGCCGGAATTCACCGCGCTGGAGAACGTGATGATGCCGGTGCTGCTGGCCGGCGAGTCCACCGCCGAGGCGCAGCGGCGCGCGCAGGCGCTGCTGGAGTCGGTGGGGCTGGCGCATCGGCTGGCGCACAAGCCGGGCGAACTGTCCGGCGGCGAACGCCAGCGCGCCGCCGTCGCCCGCGCCCTGGTCAACAATCCGGCCTGCGTGCTCGGCGACGAGCCCACCGGCAACCTGGACGAGAAGACCGCGGCGCACGTGTTCGCGCAGATGCTGGAGCTCAACCGCGCGCAGGGCACCAGCCTGGTGCTGGTCACCCACGACCGCCGCCTGGCGCGGCGGCTGGACCGGGTGCTGGAACTGCACGAAGGCCGCCTGCGGCAGCTGCCCGCAGACGCGGTCTGACCGGCGCGGCGCGCCCGCGTCGGGGAAGTCCCACCTGACGGCGCAGCCTGCGCCGATGCCCGCGGCGCCCGCCGACGGGCACCCTGTGGCGCATGGCCCGCCCGCTGCCCGCGCCCGTCCTGCCGCTGCCCCTGCCGGGGCGGCCGCGCGCGCCGCGGGGTCCGGCGCCGCCGTGGTTCGGCCCGGCCTGCGCGCTGGGCCTGCTGGGCGGGGTCGGGCTGTGCCTGTCGCTGCCGCGGCTGCCGCCGTGGCCGGCGTTCGCGCTGGCCTTGGCGCTCGCGCTGGGGCTGGCGCTGCGGGGCGGCCGCCTGCGGGTGCTGGCGATGCTGCTGGGCGGATTCGCGCTGGCCGGGCTGCACGCCGGCGCCTCGCTGCACGGCCAGCTGCCGCCGTCCCTGGCCGGGCGCGCGCTGGTGCTGGAGGGCAGGATCGTGGAACTGCCGCTGCACGAGCCGCGGCGGACGCGCTTCGAGTTCCGGGTCGACGACGCGCCGGGCCAGCCGGCCGCCCTGCGCGGCCGGCGGATACGGGTCGCCTGGTACCAGGATGACCCGGGGCCGCGGCGCGCGCTGGCCGCCGGCAGCCGCTGGCGCCTGCCGCTGGCGCTGCGCCCGCCGCAGGGGCTGCGCAACCCGGGCGGCAACGACGGCGAGAAGCAGGCGCTGGCCGCGCGCATCGCTGCCACCGGGCACGTGCTGGAGCCCGCGCTGGCGGTCCGGCTGGCGCCGCCGCGCGGGATCGACGCCTGGCGCGAACGCATGAGCGCGCGGATCGCGACCGCCGTGCGCGCGCCCTCGTCGCGCTTCCTGCGGGCGCTGGCGCTGGGCGATACCCGCGGCCTGGACGAGGCCGACTGGGCGCGCCTGCGCGCAGCCGGGCTGACCCACCTGATCGCCATCTCCGGCTTCCACGTCGGCCTGGTGGCCGGGTTCTGCGCGCTGCTGGCCGCGGCGCTGTGGTGGTGCCTGCCCGGGCTGTCGCGGCGGATCCCGCGGCCGTTCGCCAGCGGCGCAGGCGCGGTGGCGGGCGCGCTGGGCTACGCGGCGATGACCGGCTGCGCGCTGCCCACCCTGCGGACCGCGGTGATGATCGCCGCGCTGGCGGCCGCCCGCTGCCTGCGCCGCCGCCAGCGCCTGCCCGACACCCTGGCGCTGGGCTGCGGCGTGCTCCTGCTGCTGGATCCGCTGGCCGTGCTCGGCGTCGGCTTCTGGCTGAGCTTCGCCGGCGTGGCCTGGCTGCTGTGGTGCCTGCCGGCGGAGCAGGGGGCGCGGCGCTGGGCGCTGGTGCACGGGTTCGTGGCGGCGCAGGCGGTGGCCACGCTCGGCCTGCTGCCGCTGACCGTGGTGCTGTTCGGCCAGGCCTCGTTCGCCGGGCCGCTGGCCAACCTGCTGGCGGTGCCGTGGTGGAGCCTGGTGGTGATCCCGCTGGGCCTGCTGGGCCTGCTGGCCGAAACCCTGCACGCCGGCTGGGGCGCGCTGCCGTGGCGGCTGGCCAGCGGCTGCTTCGACCTGGCGTGGCCGTGGCTGGCGCGGGTCGCCGACAGCCCGCTGGCGATGGCCTGGCTGCCGGAACCGCGCTGGTTCGCCCTGCCGCTGGCGCTGGCCGGCGCGTTCTGGCTGCTGCTGCCGCGCGGCGTGCCCGGCAAGCCGCTGGCGCTGTGCCTGTGGCTGCCGCTGCTGCTGCCGGCGCGCGCGCTGCCGGCCCCGGGCAGCGCCGAGCTGCTGGTGGTCGACGTCGGCCAGGGCCTGGCGGTGGTGGTGCGCACCGCCCGCCATGCCCTGCTGTTCGACGCCGGCCCGGCCACGCCCGACGGCTACGACGCCGGCGAGCGCGCGGTGGTGCCCGCGCTGCACGCGCTGGGCGTGCGCCGGCTCGACGCGGTGGTGCTCAGCCACGGCGACAACGACCACGCCGGCGGCTGGGGCGCGGTGGCGCGCGCGCTGCCGGTGGCGGCGCTGCTGGCGCCCGCGGGCAGCCCGGCGCCGGGGCTGGAGGCCTGCCGCGCCGGGCAGGCATGGGAATGGGACGGCGTGCGGGTGCGCGTGCTGCACCCGGGCGCCGACTTCCCCTACCTCGGCAACGAGGCCAGCTGCGTGCTGCGGGTGGAGACCGCGCACGGCAGCGCGCTGCTCACCGGCGACATCGGCCAGTACGCGGAGCGCGCGCTGCTGCGCCGCGACCCCGACGCGCTGCGCAGCGACGTGGTGTTCGTGGCCCACCACGGCAGCGCCGGTTCCTCGGATCCCGGCTTCGTCGCCGCCACCGGCGCGCGCCTGGCGCTGGTGTCGTCCGGCGCCGGCAACCGCTTCGGCCATCCGCGCGCCGAGGTGGTGGCCCGCTGGTGCGGTGCGGGCGCCGAGGTCGTGGACACCGCGCGCTCCGGCGCGCTGCGGGTCTGGCTCTCCGCGGACGGGCTGCAGCTGGACGAGCGCCGTGCCAGCCATGCGCGGTTGTGGGACG
>CAMLJA010000184.1 GCA_946480065.1 uncultured Thermomonas sp.
CGCCATCGTGCTGCTCTTCGTCTACGAGGCGGTGCGCAGGAAGAAGGCCTGACGCCGGGCCCGCGGTGACCGGAAGCGCCCCGCCCCGCGGGGCGTTTCCGTTCGCGGCCCGCGCGATTCAGCCGACCGCGGCGGCGACCGCTGCCGGCGCCGGACCAGCCGCCGGCCAGGCCGGCGGTTCCGGCCAGGCCGCCGCCAGGTTGCCCTCCAGCACCCGCCGCAGGTCGCGCCGGTCCAGCTGCGGCGCCAGCCGGTGCAGCAGGTCCAGCGCGTACTCGCGCAGCACCCGGCCGCGCGGCACCACCGCCCAGGTGGTGCATTCGGGAATGCCCGCCGGCGCCGGCAGGATCCGCAGGTCCGCGTCCTCGTCGGCCGCCACCGCCATCTCCGCCAGCAGGCCGGCGCCCAGACCGGCGCGAACGTAGGTCTTGATCAGGTTGGCGTCGCGCGCGGTCATGCCCACCTGGGGCGTGACGCCCGCGGCCGCGAAGGCGCGCTGCAGCGACGAGTCGGCGCGGGTCGAGGATTCATAGCTGATCAGCGGATGCGCGGCCAATTCGGCCAGGCTGGGCGCGCGCGCCAACCGCGCCAGCGGATGCCCGCGCTGCACCAGCAGCACCCGGCGCCAGCGGTACAGCGGCACCGCCAACCCGCCCGCCGGGGGGGCGCCGGCGGTGCTGATGAGGGCGAGGTCGGCGCGGTCCAGCGCGGCCAGTACCTCGGCGTCGCCGGCGGCGACCAGGCCGATGCTGACCTGCGGGAAATCGCGCTTCACCGCCGCGATGGCCGGCGGCAGCACGTAGCGGGCCTGGGTATGGGTGGTCGCCAGCAGCAGCCGGCCGCTGGACTCGCCGCGCTCGTTGGCGGCATAGCTGCGGATGTTGCCCACCTCGGCCAGCACCCGGCGGGCGTGCTCGATCACCCGCGCGCCGGCCGGGGCCACCCGCTCCAGGCTGCGGCCGCGGCGGATGAACAGCTGGAAGCCCAGCTCGTCCTCCAGCTGCCGGAGCTGCTTGGACAGCCCGGGCTGGGTCGCGTGCACGCGCTCGGCCGCCTGGGTGATGTTCAGGCCCGAATCGGCGATCGCCACCAGGTAGCGGAGTTGGGTCAGGGTCATGGCTTATGCCGCCGAAGCATAAGCGATCCCTGCGCCGCCATTTCACGCGCGCTGGGGCATGGTCCACCCTGCGCACCGGCCGCCCGCCGGCGCCCGCCGCGTTGTCCCGGGGGCAGCGCGCCTGTCCCTTCCCCCACACCGGAACCGCCATGGCCCTCCACGACAGCATCCTCGACACCATCGGCCACACCCCCGTGGTCCGGCTCCACCGGATCGCACCGCCCCACGTGGCGCTGTACGCCAAGGTGGAATCGTTCAACCCCGGCGGCTCGGTGAAGGACCGGCTGGCGCTGGCGATCGTGCTGGACGCGGAGGCGCGCGGCCTGCTGAAGCCGGGCGACACCATCGTCGAGGCCACCTCGGGCAATACCGGCGTGGCGCTGGCGATGGTGGCCGCGGCGCGCGGCTACAAGTTCGTGGCGACGATGGCCGAGACCTTCTCGATCGAGCGCCGCAAGCTGATGCGCGCGTACGGCGCCAAGGTGATCCTGACCCCGGCGGCCGAGCGCGGCACCGGCATGGTGCGCAAGGCGAAGGAACTGGCGGACCGGCACGGCTGGTTCTGGGCCAGCCAGTTCGCCAACCCGGCCAACCCCGCCTACCACCGCAACACCACCGCCGCGGAGATCCTGCGCGACTTCGCCGGCCGGCGGCTCGACCACTTCGTGACCGGCTGGGGCACCGGCGGCACCCTGACCGGCGTCGGCGAAATGCTGAAGCTGGCCCGCCCGGAGGTGCGCATCGCCGCGGCCGAGCCGTCGGCCGCGCAGCTGCTGCAGGGCCAGGAATGGTCGCCGCACAAGATCCAGGGCTGGACCCCGGACTTCGTGCCGGAGGTGCTGGACCGCGCGGTGGCCGACGAATTCATCGCCGTCACCGATGCCGACGCCATCGCCGTGGCCCGCCGGCTCGCGGCGGAGGAAGGCGTGTTCGTGGGGATCTCCGCCGGCGGCACCGTGGCCGCCGCCCTGCAGGTGGCCGAACGCGCGGCCGAAGGCGCGGTGCTGCTGGCGATGCTGCCCGACACCGGCGAGCGCTATTTCTCCACCCCGCTGTTCGAGGGCATCAACGAAGGCTCCGACGACGACTGGCTGGCGTCGCTGTAGCCGGCGCCGCGGCGTAGGCGGCCGCCGGGGTTGCGGGTACGCTGTGCGTTTCCGCCCCGTCGCCGCCGCATGACCGACACCGCAACGCCCGACCAACGCGCCGCGCAGCGCGTCGCCTGGACCCGCGCCACCCTGCGCGACCCCGCCGCCGAGCCGGTGCGCGCGTCCATGGACGCCGGCTTCCGCAGCTACTGGCGGGTGGCCGGCGGCACGGCGTCCGGCAGCGTGATCGTCATGGACTCGCCGCCGGACAAGGAGGACGTGCGGCCGTGGCTGCGCATCCGCGGCCTGCTGGAGGCGGGCGGCGTGCGGGTGCCGCGGGTGCTGGCGCAGGACGTGGACGCCGGCTTCCTGCTGCTGGAGGACCTCGGCGCCGAGACCTACCTGCACGCGATCGACCCCGCCAACGCCGACGCGCTGTTCGAGGACGCGGTCACCCAGCTGCTGCGCCTGCAGGCGATCGTCCCGCCCGCCGACCTGCCGGCGTACGACGCGACGCTGCTGGGCCGCGAGCTGCGCCTGTTCGACGAGTGGTTCTGCGGCCGCCACCTCGGGATGGCGCTGGACTGCGGCGAGCTGGACACGCTGGACGCCGCCTACCGGGTGCTGGTCGACGCCGCGCTGGCGCAGCCGCAGGTGCTGGTGCACCGCGACTTCATGCCGCGCAACCTGATGCCGGCCGACGCCGGCCCAGCGGTGCTGGACTTCCAGGACGCGGTGCGCGGGCCGATCGCCTACGACCCGCTGAGCCTGTTCAAGGACGCCTTCCTCAGCTGGCCCGAGGCGCGGGTGGAGGCGTGGCTGGCCCGCTACCACGCGCGCGCGGCGGCCGCCGGCCTGCCGGTGCCCGCGCTGGCGCGCTTCCGCCGCGACGCCGACCTGATCGGCGTGCAGCGGCATCTCAAGGTGCTGGGCATCTTCGCGCGGCTGCGCCACCGCGATGGCAAGCCGAAATACCTGGCCGACGCGCCGCGCTTCTTCGCCTACCTGGACGCGGTGCTGCCGCGGCACCCGGAGTTGGCGGGACTGGCCGGCTTCATCGCGCAGCGGGTCAGGCCGGCCTTCGACGCCCAGGCCACGGGCGCTTCGGCGTGAAGGCACTGGTGTTTGCGGCGGGGCTGGGCGAGCGCATGCGCCCGCTGACCGACACCACCCCCAAGCCGCTGCTGCCGGTGGGCGGCAAGCCGCTGATCGCCTGGCACCTGGAGAAGCTGGCCGCGCTGGGCGTCCGCGAGGTGGTGGTGAACACCTCCTGGCTCGCCGACGCGTTCCCGCGCGCGCTGGGCGACGGCGCGCGCTGGGGGCTGCGGATCGCCTACGCCTACGAAGGCGACACCCCGCTGGAAACCGGCGGCGGGATGCTCAACGCGCTGCCGCTGCTGGCCGGCGGCGACGATCCGGACGCGCCCTTCCTGCTGGTCAACGGCGACGTCTGGACCGACTACGACTTCGCGCGGCTGCCGCGGGCGCCGCGCGGCGACGCCCACCTGGTACTGGTGGACCCGCCGGCGCAGGCACCGGCCGGCGACTTCGCGCTGGAGGACGGCCGGGTGCGGGCCGAGGGCTCCGCCCGGCTCACCTACGCCGGCATCGGCGTGTACCGCCCGCGGCTGCTGGAGGGCTGGCGCGACCTGGTCCCCGGGCACGGGCTCGCCAACGGCCGGCCGAAGTTCCCGCTGGCGCCGCTCCTGCGCGCGCGCATGGCCGCCGGCGCGATCACCGGCGAACACCACGGCGGCCGCTGGACCGACGTGGGCACGCCCGAGCGGCTGGCCGGGCTGGACGCCGCGCTGCGGCAAGGGACCTAGGCGCGCATCGCGGGCGCCCGGCGCCGCCGGGCAGGCTGGCAGCGCCGATGCCCCGCGCCGCGCCTAGCCGGGGTCGGACTCCAGCACCTGGCGCAGGAACGGCACCGTGAGCCGCCGCTGCGCCGCCAGCGAGGCGCGGTCCAGCCGCTCCAGCAGTGCTTCCAGGCTGCGCAGGTCGCGGCTGCAGCGGCGCAGCATCCACTCCAGCGCCGCGGGGTCGAACCCCAGCCCGCGCGCGTCGGCGCGCCGGCGCAGCCACTGCGCGCGGCCGGCGTCGTCGAGCGACGGCAGCGGCAGCCGCGTGCACTGCGCCAGCCGCGAGCCCAGGTCCGGCAGCACCAGCCCCAGCGCGCCGGGCGCGTCGACGGCGGCGTACAGCGGCACCCGGCCGGCGTCGCGCAGGCGGTTGTGCAGGTCGAACAGCGCGACCTCGTCGTCGCGGTCGCCAGCCACCGCGTCCAGGTCGTCCAGCGCCAGCAGGTCCGCCTGGTCCAGGCCGTCCACCGCCGCCCGCACGCGCCCGCGCAGCCCGCCCAGCGCCAGGTAGGCCGGTCGCCGCCCGG
>CAMLJA010000185.1 GCA_946480065.1 uncultured Thermomonas sp.
ACGGCCGGATTCGCGAACGACGTGCTGGCGGTGAACCAGTAGGCGGCGAAGATGTCGCTGGTCACCAGCGCGGGGAGGGCGGCGGGGCGGTGGCGCAGGCCCAGCAGGATGGTGAGCGGGCAGGCGCGATGCGTGGCCCGGCGCGCGCAGCGCGGGAAGCGGTCTCGGTGTTCATGATTCCATGACTCCAGAAAAATGGAGTCAGGACAATCCGGCGAGCCCGGCGGAACGTGGCGGGGCCTACAGCCGATGGATGCGGAAGCGCCGGCCCTTGATCTTGCCGGCGCGCAGGCGCTCCAGCGCGCGGTCGGCCTGGCCGCGCGCGATGGCCACGTAGCTGCGGGTGGGGTAGACGTCGATCTTGCCGATGGCCTCCTTCGCCAGCCCGGCCTCGCCGGTCAGCGCGCCGACGATGTCGCCGGGGCGCAGCTTGTCGGTGCGGCCGGCGTCGATGCGCAGGGTGGCCATCGCGGCCTGCGGCACGCCGCGCGGCTTGCCGTCCAGCGGGGCGATCTGTTCGAAGCGGATCGGCGTGCCGCCCTGTTCCAGCATGCGCGCCTCGACCAGCGCCGCGCGGCTGCGCTCATTCGGCGCGACCAGGCTCAGGGCCAGGCCGGCGCGGCCGGCGCGGCCGGTGCGGCCGACGCGGTGCAGCCAGGTGTCGGCATCGGTCGGCAGTTCGTAGTTCACCACCGCGCCGATGTCGTCGATGTCCAGCCCGCGCGCGGCCACGTCGCTGGCCACCAGCACGTTGCAGCTGCGGTTCGCGAAGCGCACCAGCACCTCCTCGCGGTCGCGCTGCTCCATGTCGCCGTGCAGGGCCAGCGCGGTGAAGCCGTAGTGCGCCAGCGAGCCCACCACTTCCTCGGTGTCCCGGCGCATGTTGCAGAACACCACGGTCGATTCCGGGTTGAACCGCAGCAGCAGCGCGGCCAGCTGCGGCGCGCGGCGCGCCGGTTCGGCCTCGAAGAAGTGCGTCTCGATGGTGGCCGGCTGGGCGCCGCCGTCCACGCTGACTTCCAGCGGGTCGCGCAGCATCGCGGTGGCCAGCGCGCGGATGGCGTCGGGGAAGGTGGCCGAGAACAGCAGGCCCTGCCGGTCCTTCGGCGTGCGCTTCACCAGCGCGCGGATGGGCTCGTCGAAGCCCATGTCCAGCATGCGGTCGGCCTCGTCCAGCACCAGCACGCGCACGCCGCGCAGGTCCAGCGCGTCCTTCTGCACCAGCTCCAGCACGCGCCCGGGCGTGCCCACCACCACCTGCGGCGCATGCGCGAGCGAGGCCAGCTGCGGCGCCAGCGGGATGCCGCCGCACAGCACCGACAGCTTGAGGTTGGGGATGCCGGTGGCCAGCTTGCGCAGCTGCTTGCCCACCTGGTCGGCCAGCTCGCGGGTGGGGCAGAGCACCAGCGCCTGGGTGCGGCCGGCGGCCGGGTCGATGGCCTGCAGCAGGCCCAGCCCGAACGCCGCGGTCTTGCCGCTGCCGGTGGGCGCCTGGCCGACCAGGTCGCGGCCTTCCAGGATGGCGGGCAGCGCCTGCGCCTGGACCGGCGTGAGCGCGGTGTACCCGAGGGCGTCCAGCCCGGCCGCGAGCGAAGGCGAGAGGGCGAGGTCGGCGAAGGCGGTGGGCGTCTGCATGGCCCATGATCGCATCCGCGCAGGTCGCGCGGCGCGGGCGGCAGCGGCCGCGGCCGCGCCCGGTGGTTCAGGCGCGCTGCCGGCGCAGCCTGCGGTTGCGCGACATCGAGCGGTACAGGTTGCGCAGCACCAGCAGCGCCACCAGCATCATGAGCGTGGTGAACACGCGGTCCGGGGCGATGCCGATGCCCAGCTTGTGCAGCAGCGGGGCCAGCAGCCCGGCGCCGATCTCCTCCACCTGCCGGTAGGCCGGCAGCACGAAGCGCTGCGAGAACTGGTCGGCGTCCATCCCGCCCGCGGGCATGCCGGGCGCCACCAGGGTCCAGATGATCCAGGCGGCCAGGGCCAGCGCGAACAGCAGGATGAACAGCGACCCCAGGCCGCGGCGGCCACGGGCGGGCGCGATCGGCGGCAGCGGCGCCTGCGGCGTGGGTTCCTGCAACGCGGTGTCCTCGTGGGCTTCGTGCGCAGGGCCATTGTGCTGGGTCTTGTGCAGGCGGTCGAGCGCGGCGATCAGCTCCTCGTTCGCGCGCTGGCGCTCGATCCGCTCCGATTCCATGATCTGGGCGATGGCCTCGCCGCTGCGGTCGGCGTTGCGCCGGCGTTCTACCGGCGGCCCGGCCGGCGGGGCCGCGGCGCCGGCCTGCGGCCCGGCGCTGCTCTCGAACATCCACAGCGCCACCAGCGCCAGCGGGAAGCCCAGGATGATCGCCACCACCACCAGCCGGATCGCCCACGAGGGGATGCTGAAGATCGGGAACAGCGTGGTGGAGACCTGCACGATCACCCAGCCGGCCACCACGTACATCACCCCGCCGCGGTAGATCTGGCGGCGCTTGAGTTCGCTGAAGAAGTTGGCGGCTTGCATCGCGCGGCTCCGGGCCTGGCACCATCCGAGTTCAACGCGGCCCGGCCCGGCGCCCGGCCAGCGCCGGGGTTCACCGGGTGTTTCGCTGGCCGCGGGGGCCAGCGACTAGACTTGCTGCCACCCCACCGCGATGCACCGCCGATGCCGTTTCGCCGGATCCTGTTCGCGCTGTGCCTGCTCGCCACCGCCTGCAGCCGCGCGCCCCAGCCCACCCAGACCAGCGCCAGCGCCGACCAGGCCCCGGCCGCGCCGCCGGTCCAGCGCAAGCCGCAGGCCGAGGTGGACTGGTCGCCGGAGCGGCTGGAAGCCGGGGACGCCTGGCTCGACTGCAGCCCCGACTACCGCGCCGGCGACGGCCGCCCGGTGCTGTCGCTGGCCTACCTGGACCTGCGCAAGGCGATGCAGGACTGCCGCGCCACCGGGCTGCTGCGGCTGCGCTACCGCGGCAAGGTGACCGCCAGCTTCGCCGCCCTGGCCGAGCGCGTGGGCAAGGTGGCCGACGACCTGGGCATCGGCAAGCGCATCCTCGACATCGATTCCCCCGGCGGCCACGTGGAGGCCGCGCTGCGCGCCGGCGACGCCATCGGCGAGAACGACTGGACCCTGTGGGTGCGCGGCGATTCGATGTGCCACAGCGCCTGCGTCCTGCTGCTCGCCGCCGGGGACATGCGGGTGATCGCCGGGCCGGTGGGCATCCACCGGATGATGCGGCTGGGTTCCTCGGCCACCTCGCGCAAGGAGCTGGGCGAGGAGCTGCGCAAGGTCAGCGACGAGCTGCGCAACTACCTGGAGCGCAACGGCGCGTCCACCGAGGTCTACGACCTCATGACCACGGTGCCCAACCGCAGCCTGCGCCTGCTCACCCCGGAGGAACTGGACCGCTACGGCCTGTCGGGCCAGAACGCGGTCGAGGACGACCTCAACCGCATCCGCGTGGCGCGCCGCTGCGGCAGCGACTTCCTGCGCCGCCGCGACGCCTTCCGCCGCGCCTACGAGGCCGGCTGCCTGCACCCGGACCCCGGCGCCGGGCAGGACGTGGGCGACATCAATGCCTGCGGACTGGCGCTGCGCGCGCGCTACGGCTTCCCCGACGCCACCTGCCCGGGCGAAGGCCCGATGGCGGAACTCGACGGCGAGATCCTGGCAATGCCGGCACCTGACCCCGAGCCGGAAGTCGCGGCAGGCGCCGACGCTCCGACGGACCACGCGTCGGCCGCGGTGGAGGACGCTCCTGCCGAAACCGCCAGCGACGGCGCCGAGCCGGGCGGCCGCGGGCCGGAGGCGGCTGGCACCAGCGACGACGGCGCCAGCCGCTGACGTGGCCGGGCGCCTCAGTCGCGCTCGAACCGCTCCAGCTCGTCGACCAGCCGCAGGTTGCGGCGGATGCCGTCGGCGCCATCGTCCATCCGCGCCAGCGGGTCGCGCGGCCCGCGGGTGCCGCGCGCCATCCACAGCCAGGTGCCCAGGGTGCCGGCGATGCCGAGCGCCAGGCTGGCCCAGATCCACGCCGGCGTCGGCCCGCCCGCCGCCGGCGACAGCCCCGCGAAGCCGACCACCACCAGCACCCACAGGATCCACCACGGCGCGCCGCACAGCGCCGAGTTCAGCACCTGCACCCGCAGCAGCAGCCGCAGCCGCTTCTGGATCGACAGCACCGGCGCGGCGTAATCCACCCGGGTCGCCAGCGCCGCCACGATGCCCGCGAACGCCACGTGCAGCAGCCCGGCGGCGTGCAGGACCAGGCCCGTCGCCAGCAGGCCCGGGACTGCGGTGTTGCGCGTCCAGCAGGCCACGCCCAGCACCACCAGGCCGATGCCCAGCGCGGCCTGCAGGCCCATGCCGAACAGCAGCGGGCGCAGGTTGCGGCGGGCCTGGCCGGCGCGGGTTTCGCGCAGCAGCGCAAGCTGCAGCCGGTCCTGGCGCGCGAGCCGCGCATCCAGGGACTGCCAGGCGGATTTGAGTTCGTCGAGTTCCATGGCGGTTTCCGTAGGGGGGGTTCGGGGTCAGAGTTCGTCGCGGATGCGCTG
>CAMLJA010000186.1 GCA_946480065.1 uncultured Thermomonas sp.
CGGCCAGCATCGCGCCGGTCGCCGGCTGCACGTGCCCGGCCCGCACCAGCGCGGCCAGCGCCGGCAGCAGGCGGCGCTGCCGCAGCGCCGGCTCGCGGCCGCCGCGGATCAGCTGCAGCGCCTGCACCAGGAATTCGATCTCGCGGATGCCGCCCGGGCCGCGCTTGATGTCCTCGGCCAGTTCCTGCCGCGCCACCTCGGCGGCGATCGCCGCCTTCATCCCGCGCAGTCCGTCCAGCGCGCCGTAGTCCAGGTAGCGGCGGTACACGAACGGGCGCAGCGCCTGCAGCAGCCGCTCGCCGGCGGCCAGGTCGCCGGCCACCGGGCGCGCCTTCTGCCAGGCGTAGCGCTCCCAGTCGCGGCCCTCGCGCTGGAAGTACTGCTCCATCGCCGCGAACGACAGCGCCACCCGGCCGGCGTTGCCGAACGGCCGCAGGCGCAGGTCCACGCGGTGGCAGAAGCCGTCGGCGGTGACCTCGTCCAGCAGCCGGGCCAGCTGCTGGCCCAGCCGCGCGAAGTAGTCCTGCGCCGCCAGCGGCCGCTCCCCGTCGGACATGGCATTGCCGTCGCCGTCGTAGGCGTAGACCAGGTCGACGTCGGAGGAAAAGTTCAGCTCGCCGCCGCCCAGCTTGCCCAGCCCGAATACCACCAGTCGGCGCGGCGCGCCGTCGGCCTCGCGCAGCTGCCCGAAGCGCCCGGCGAACTCCGCCTCCAGCGCCGCCAGCGCGCTCCGCAGGCAGTCCTCGGCCAGCGCGGTGCTGCCGGCCAAGATCGCCTCCACCGGATCGCCGGCCACCGCGTCGCGCCACACCAGCCGGGTGGATTCGGCCTGGCGGTGGCGGCGCAGCAGCCGCGCCCAGTCGGCGCGGTTGCCGGCGTCCAGCACCGGCGGCGGCAGCGGCATGGCGCCGTCGTCCTCGTGCAGGCGCGCCAGCAGCGCCGGCTGCGTGGCCAGGGTGGCGAGGGCGAAGTCGCTGGCCAGCGCCAGCGTCCGCAGCTTGTCGAGGAAGCCCGGATCGGCGCGCCAGGGCGCGTCCGCGGGCAGTTGCGCGAGCCGGCGCTCGAGCAGCGGGTCGAAGGCATGCATCGCCCGATTCTGGCACGCACCCCGCATCGGCCGCGGCGCGGGCGGGCGCGCCATCGAGCGCGCAATAAAAAAGCCCGCTTCGACCGAAGTCTCAGCGGGCCTGCTCCCTCCCCCACGTCGGGACGCGGGTCGATCGTGAAGGAATCGTTAGTGGCATTGCACGCTGCAGTGCAAAAAAAGGACCCGCCAGTTCAAGAATTCTGCGCACGGATCAGTCCGGACGCGGCCCCTTGCCCAGGTCCCTGAGGATCTCGCGCGCCGCGTTGCGCCCCGGCAGGCCGGTGACGCCGCCGCCGGGATGGCAGCCGGAGCCGCACAGGTACAGCCCGCGGAACGCGCCGCGGTAGGCGCCCTGCCCCAGCAGCGGGCGCGCGCTGAACATCTGGTCCAGGCCCAGCGCGCCGTGGAAGATGTCGCCGCCGACCAGGCCGATGCGCCGCTCCAGGTCGAGCGGGCTCAGCGCCTCGTACCCCAGCACGCTGCGGGCGAAGTTCGGCGCGTACTCGTTGACGTTGTCGATCATCAGCCTGGCCACGGTGTCGCGGTGGGCGTCCCAGCCGCCGTCCTCGTCGGCGATCGTCGGGTTCACCTGCTGGCAGAACAGGCTGGCCACGTGCTGGCCGGCCGGCGCCAGGGTGTCGTCCAGGGTCGAGGAGATCACCACCTCGACGATGGGCTTGCGCGCCCAGCCGGGGTTGTGCGCGCGCGACTTGGCATCGAAATACGCCTGCTCGAAATACCGCAGCGACGGCCCGATCAGGATGCCGCTCTGGTGGTGCGGCTGCAGCCGGGTGCCGGGCATGGCGGTGAAGTCCGGCAGCTCGGACAGCGCCACGTTCATGCGGAAGGTGCCGGAGCCGCAGCGGTAGCGGCGGATACGCTGTGCGGTGTCGTCGTCGAGCTGGCCCGGTTCCACCAGCTTCGTGTAGAGCAGCTTCGGGTTGAGGTTGCTGGCGACGGTCGTCGCGCGCAGCTCGCGCCCGTCCGCCAGCGCCACGCCGACCGCCTTGCCGCCCTCCACCAGCAGCCGGGCGACCTCGGCATCGGTCTCGATGGCGACGCCGCGCGCCTCGCACTCCTTGCGCATCGCCTGGGTGATCGCGCCCATGCCGCCGATGGCGTGGCCCCACGCGCCGGCCTTGCCGTTGACCTCGCCGAACACGTGGTGCAGCAGCACGTAGGCGCTGCCCGGCGTGTACGGGCTGGCGAAGTTGCCGACCACCGAATCCCAGCCCAGCGCGGCCTTCAGCGGCTCGCCCTCGAACCAGTCGTCCAGCAGCTCGCCGGCCGACTTGGTGAACAGGTCCAGCAGGTCGCGGCGGCCGCGCATGTCCAGCGACTTCAATTGCCTGCCGACAGCGATCGAATTCAACCAGTCGGCCGGCACGAAGCGGTCCGATACGTTCGGCGGCGTGCGCCGCATCAGTTCGCGCAGGACGGCGACGATGCGGTCGAGCATCGCGTAGTACCCAGGCAGCCGCTGCGCGTCGCGCGCCGACCACTTCGCCACCTCGGCGTTCGTGTGCTCGCCGCCGAGGCGGAAGCTGCGCGCGTCTGGCAGCGGCAGGAAGTTGGCGTAGGGCCGCTCGACCACGCGCAGGCCGTGCTCGTGCAGGCGCAGGTCGCGGATCACCGCCGGGTTGAGCAGGCTGACCGTGTAGCTGGCCACCGAGTTGCGGAAGCCGGGATGGAACTCCTCGGTGACCGCCGCGCCGCCGACCAGGTGGCGGCGCTCCAGCACCCGCACTTTCAGCCCGGCACCGGCGAGGTAGGCGGCGCAGACCAGGCCGTTGTGGCCGCCGCCGATGATGAGGACGTCGTCGTGTACGCGCATCGGGCGATTGTAGGCGGGCGCCCGCGCGATAGCATGGGGCATGACCCCGCGCCTCTCCCTGGTGATCCCGGCCTGGAACGAGGCGGCGCTGCTGCCGCGCCTGCTCGACAGCGTGGACGCGGCCCGCGAACGCTGGCTGGAACGCGGCGCCGCGCGCGGGGACCTGGAGGTCATCGTCGCCGACAACGGCTCCACCGATGCCACCGCGCTGATCGCCGCCGAGCGCGGCTGTCGCGTGGCGGTGGTCGAGAAACGCGTGATCGCCGCCAGTCGCAACGGCGGAGCGGCGGTGGCGCGCGGCGAGATCCTGGCCTTCGTGGATGCCGACAGCATCCTCCACCCCGATGTCTTCCTCGCCGTCGCCCGGGCGATGGACGATCCGCGCACGCTGGGCGGCAGCAGCGGCGTGCGGATGGAACGCTGGTCGCCGGGCATCGCGCTGACCTACGCCGCGGCGCTGCCGCTGGTCTGGCTGACCGGCTTCGACACCGGCCTGGTGTTCTGGCGGCGCGCCGATTTCGAGGCGCTCGGCGGCTACGACGAACGCCGGATGGTGGCCGAGGACGTGGATGTCCTGGTCCGGCTGCGCCGGCTGGGCCGCGCGCGCGGACAGGCGCTGGTGCGCCTGCGCGGGGTGAAGACCGTGACCTCAACCCGCAAGTTCGACCGCCACGGCGACTGGCACTACTTCACACGCATGCCGGCGCTCGGCTGGCGCCTGCTGCGCGATCCGCGAACGTTCACCGCGTTCGCAAGACGCTACTGGTACGAAGAACGCTGACGCAAAAAAAGCCCCGCATCGCTGCGGGGCTTTCGTTACGCGATGGCGCGGTCGGAACGGATCAGAAATCCATGCCGCCCATGCCGCCCATGCCGCCGCCGCCCGGCATCGCCGGCTCGTCCTTCTTCGGCAGCTCGGCCACCATCGCTTCGGTGGTGATCATCAGGCCGGCGATGGACGCCGCGTTCTGCAACGCGGTGCGGGTGACCTTGGTCGGGTCCAGGATGCCGAACTCGAGCATGTCGCCGAACTCGCCGTTGGCGGCGTTGTAGCCGAACGCGCCGGTGCCCTCGACCACGCGGTTGAGGATGACCGACGGCTCGTCGCCGGCGTTGGTCACGATCTCGCGCAGCGGGGCTTCCATCGCGCGCAGGGCGATCTGGATGCCGTGGTTCTGGTCCTCGTTGGCACCCTTCAGGTCGGCGATCGCGGCCTTGGCGCGGATCAGGGCGACGCCGCCGCCCGGGACGATGCCTTCCTCGACCGCGGCGCGGGTGGCGTGCAGGGCGTCCTCGACGCGCGCCTTCTTCTCCTTCATCTCGACCTCGGTGGCGGCGCCGACCTTGATGACGGCCACGCCGCCGGCCAGCTTGGCCACGCGCTCCTGCAGCTTCTCGCGGTCGTAGTCGGAGGAGGTCTCCTCGATCTGCGCCTTGATCTGCTTGATGCGGGCCTGGATGCCGTCGGCTTCGCCGGCGCCATCGATGATGGTGGTGTTCTCCTTCGAGACCTGCACCTTCTTGGCGCGGCCGAGGTCCTTGATGGTGGCCTTCTCCAGCGACAGGCCCACTTCCTCGGAGATCACGGTGCCGCCGGTCAGGAT
>CAMLJA010000187.1 GCA_946480065.1 uncultured Thermomonas sp.
GGCGCGGTGGGGGCTCACCCGCGCGGGGGGCGCGCCCGAAGGCGCGCCGCGGCTGCTGGGGGTGGGCGCGACCCACGTCGACTTCCGCGACCTGCTGGCCTACTACCACGCCCTGTGCCGGCAGCTGGGCCCGCTGCCGCCGCCGCGGGCGCTGAACATCGACCACGGCCGCCAGCGCTTCCTGCTGTTCGCGCTGGAGCCGGCGCCGCGGCCCGGACCCTGCACCACCCCGGCCCTGGCCTTCCTCGACGCGCCGGAAGAAGGCGCCACGGTCGCCGGCGCGTTCGCGGTGGCGGGCTGGGCGTTCAAGGACGGCGTGGGCCTTGCGGCCGTGGACGTGCTGGTGGACGGCCGGGTGGCGGCGCGCGCGCGCTACGGCGAGGCCAACCCCGGCGTGGCCGGGTTCTGGCGCGGCAGCACCGACCCGCACCATCCGAACGTGTACTTCCGCGCCCGCGTCCCCGCGCCGGCGCCGGGCGCGCACTGGCTGGGCCTGCGCCTGCACGGCAGCGACGGCAGCCGCGAGGACTGGGCCGAGCGCCGGATCCAGGCGCGCTGAGGTCAGGGCAGGGCGAAGCCGGCCTGGCGCAGCAGCCGCGCGGTGGCGATCAGCGGCAGCCCCACCAGCGCGGTCGGGTCGCGGCTGTCGATGGCGTCGAACAGCGTGATGCCGAGCCCTTCGGACTTGAAGCTGCCGGCGCAGTCGAACGGCTGCTCGGCGTCCACGTAGCGTTCGATCTCCTCGTCGTCCAGCCAGCGCAACGCGACCTCGGTCAGGTCCAGCGCCTCGTACAGCCGGCCGTCGGCGTGGGCCAGGGCCACGCTGGTGTGGAAGCGCACGCGCTGGCCGCGCATGGCCTGCAGCTGGGCGACGGCGCTGGCGCGGTCGCCGGGCTTGCCGAGCACCTGGCCCAGCACGTCGGCGGCCTGGTCGGAGCCGATCGCCCAGGCGTCGCCGCCGGCGCGGCCGGCCACCGCCTGCGCCTTCGCCCGGCCCAGGCGAATCGCCAGGCTGACCGCGGCCTCGCCCGGCTGCGGGGTTTCGTCCACTTCGGGGCGCCCCACCGCATAGGGCAGGCGCAGCCGGTCCAGGAGTTCGCGCCGGTAGGGCGAGGTGGAGGCCAGCAGCAGCCGGGTCATGCCGCGCCCCCGGCCCGCGCCTGCTCGATCCGCAGCAGCTGCCGCTCCAGCCGGCCGCGCGCGGCGTCCAGCGAGGCGCGCACGTCGCGCAGCTGGCGCAGGCTGGCGCCGCCGCCGTGTTCCTGCAGCCACAGGCGCTGACGCAGCAGGTCCTGCATCGCGCCGCGCACCGGGTTCTCGTGGTCGCCGGCCACCGCCTCCAGCTCGCTGCGGGCGGTCCGCAGGCGGGCTTCCAGCGCATCGGCGGCGTCCAGCAGGTCGCGGATGGCCAGCCGGCGGGCGCGGCCCCGGCCCAGCCAGAACGCGGCCGCGGCCAGGACGAGCACGAGCAGCGTCAGCAGGGCGATCATTGGCCCAGTCTGAAGCAGGGCGCCGGACGGGGCAAACCCGCGGGGGCCGCCGCCGGGCGCGGGTTTGACAGCAAAAGCCGCGCCACGTAACATTCTCCGGCTTATGTCCGAGATGCCCAACAGCCGGGTCCCCGATGCCGTGGATGCCTGGCGGATGGTCGCGGCGCGGCGCGAATTCGAAGGCAGGATTCCGCTGGCCGAGATGGCGCGCCTGCGCGGCAGCCTCCTGCAACCCGAGGGAGACGCCCGCTACACGCTGTCGTTCGGCACCGATGCGCTCAGGGTGCCGTACGCCGAGCTGACGGTGGAGGCCGAGCTGCCGCTGGAGTGCCAGCGCAGCCTGCGCCGCTTCCTGCTGCCGGTGCGGATCGACCAGCGCCTCGGCCTGGTCCGTGACGAGGCCGATGAAGCCGCGCTGCCGCCGGACTACGAGGCGCTGCTGGTGGCGGACGACGGCATGCTGAAGCCGGCCGAGCTGGTGGAGGACGAATTGATCCTGGCGCTGCCGGTGGTGCCGGTGTCGCCTGACGCGGAGGCGGTCGAGCGCGAGTTCGAACCCTCCGCGGAGGAAACCGCCCAGGCCAACCCGTTCTCGGCGCTGGCGGGCTGGAAGAAGGAATAGATGCGACAATGTCGCGTTGAGTCGCAGTAAACCGATTTCATTGGAGTTGTTCCCATGGCCGTCCAGAAGTCCCGCGTTTCCCCGTCCCGCCGCGGCATGCGCCGCGCGCACGACGCCCTGTCCGCCAAGCAGCTGGCCACCGACCCGACCAGCGGCGAGACCCACCTGCGCCACCACGTCACCGCCGACGGCTACTACCGCGGCAAGCAGGTGATCGCGCCGAAGTCCAAGGTCGTCGACGAAGAGTGAGCCACGGCCGCAAGGTCGTTGTTCCCGCATGACGCCCGGCCGCGCCACTGGCGCGGCCGTCGGCGTTTCTGCGCCCGCGTCGCGCTGGCGCGCGGACGCCATCCCGTTATCCTGAACGGCCGTCCCCCGCCCGCCGGGACGCCAGGAGCACCCCGCACATGAGCCAGCCCGAAGGCCGCATCTTCGCCCGCATCGCCGGCACCGGCAGCTACCTGCCGGAGAAGGTGCTGACCAACGCGGACCTGGCCGAGTTCGTCGACACCAGCGACGAGTGGATCGCCTCCCGCACCGGGATCCGCGAGCGCCACGTGGCCGCGGAGGGCGAAACCACGTCGGACCTGGCCTACCACGCGGCGGTGCGCGCGATGGAGGCGGCCGGGGTGGAGGCCGCCGAGCTCGACCTGATCATCCTCGGCACCACCACGCCGGACCTGATCTTCCCGTCGTCGGCCTGCCTGCTGCAGCACAAGCTGGGCGCCAACGGCTGCCCGGCGTTCGACGTCAACGCGGCCTGCTCGGGCTTCATCTACGCCCTGACCATCGCCGACAAGTTCATCCGCTCGGGCGCGGCGAAGACCGCGCTCGTCGTCGGGTCGGAAACCCTCACGCGGATGCTGGACTGGAGCGACCGCGGCACCTGCGTGCTGTTCGGCGACGGCGCCGGCGCGGTGGTGCTCAAGGCCGACGCCGACACCGGCATCCTCAGCACCCACATGCACGCCGACGGCGGCAAGAAGGAGCTGCTGTGGAACCCGGTGGGCGTGTCCGCCGGCTTCAGGCCGGAGGAGAAGAACGCCGGCGTGCGGGTGCTGATGACCGGCAACGAGGTGTTCAAGCACGCGGTCAAGGCGCTCGACAGCGTGGTCGAGGAGGCGCTGGAGGCCAACGGGCTGGACCGGCACGCGCTGGACTGGCTGGTGCCGCACCAGGCCAACCTGCGCATCATCGAGGCCACCGCCAAGCGGCTGGACATGCCGATGGACCGCGTAATCGTGACCGTCGACCGCCACGGCAACACCTCGTCCGGCTCGGTCCCGCTGGCGCTGGACGAGGCGGTGCGCTCCGGGCGCATCCAGCGCGGCCAGCTGGTGCTGCTGGAGGCCTTCGGCGGCGGCTTCACCTGGGGCTCGGCGCTGCTGCGCTACTGACCGCGGCGATCTCCCGGCCGGCGAGCCGCGGGCGATATCGCCCGCAGGCGCGCAACGGCAGGGCGGGATTTCCGGGCGCAGCCCGGCCCCCAATACGCCCCGGTACAGACGCGCTAGAGCAATTGCTCGTATCATGCCCGCCCCCGACAGCCGGCCTGCCGAGACGATCCGCGCGTGAGCAATACCCCCTCCAACTCCCTCGCCCTGGTGTTCCCCGGCCAGGGTTCGCAGTCGGTCGGCATGCTGGCCGAACTCTCGGAACTGCACCCCTCGGTCAGGGCCACCTTCGAGGAAGCCTCGGACGGCGCCGGCGCGGACCTGTGGGCGCTGTCGCAGGGCGGTCCCGAGGAAATGCTCAACCGCACCGAGTACACCCAGCCGGCGCTGCTGGCCGCGGGCGTGGCGGTATGGCGCCTGTGGCAGGCGCAGGGCGGCGTGCAGCCGGCGGTGCTGGCCGGCCACAGCTTGGGCGAATACACCGCGCTGGTGGCGGCCGGCGCGCTGTCGCTGCGTGACGGCGCGCACCTGGTCCGCATCCGCGGCCAGCTGATGCAGGACGCCGCGCCTGCCGGCACCGGCGCGATGGCCGCCGTGCTCGGCGCCGAGGATGCGCTGGTGGAAGCCGTGTGCGCGGAGGCCTCCGGCGCGCAGGTGGTGGTGCCGGCCAACTACAACTCGCCCGGCCAGATCGTGATCGGCGGCGACGCCGCGGCGGTGGACCGCGCGCTGGCGCTGCTGCAGGAACAGGGCGTGCGCAAGGCGGTGAAACTGGCGGTGAGCGTGCCCTCGCACACCCCGCTGATGCGCGAAGCCGCCAACCGCCTGGCCGAGACCATGGCCGGGCTGCAGTGGACGCTGCCGGCGCTGCCGGTGGTGCAGAACGTGGACGCCCGCGCGCACGACGCCCTGGACGGCATCCGCGACGCGCTGGTGCGCCAGCTCTACCTGCCGGTGCAGTGGACCGGCTGCGTGCAGGCGCTGGCCGCGCGCGGCGTGGCG
>CAMLJA010000188.1 GCA_946480065.1 uncultured Thermomonas sp.
AGCCGGTCCCGCCGCGCCGCCCGCGCGCGCCGCCGCGCAGGCCCGCGCCGCCCTGGCGAAACCGGCGGTGATGGCCGCGGCCCCGCCGCAAAGGACGCCCGCCCCTGAGCCCGATCCGGAGCCCGCGCCCGCGCCGCGCGCGGTTTCGCCTTCCCCGCCGGCCCCGGCCGCGCTGCTGGTGACCGACACCGAACACTGGCTGGACCTGGTGGCGCGCAGCAGCCTGCGCGGGCCGGTGCGGCTGCTGGCCGAACACGCGGCGTTCGTGGCCCATGCCGACGGCGTGCTGCGGCTGGCGCTGACCCCCGACGACGAGCACCTCAAGTCGCCCAGCCTGGTGCTGCAGCTGGGCGACGCGCTGGCGGCGATGCTGGGCGGGGCGGTGCAGCTGCGCTTCGAGACCGGCGAGCCGCGCGGCGACACCGCGCGCGCGCGCAATGCCCGCGAACGCGACGCCCGCCAGGCGCAGGCGGAGCAGGGCTTCGTGGCCGACCCCGGCGTGCAGCGGCTGGTGCAGGCCCACGGCGCCAGGATCCTGCCGGACTCCATCCGCCCGCTCGGCGACAACTGATCCACGGGCGCGCGAGAAATACGCCGCCCCTGACCGGAGACGCACCGATGATGAAGGGAAACATCGCGCAGCTGATGCAGCAGGCGCAGAAGATGCAGGAGAACGTGCAGCGCGCGCAGGAGGAAGTGGCCGCGCTGGAAGCCACCGGCAACGCCGGCGGCGGCATGGTCAGCGTGACCCTGGGCGGCCGCATGGACTGCCGCAGGGTACGCATCGACCCGGCCGCGCTGGCCGACCCGGAGATGGCCGAGGACCTGATCGCCGCGGCCTTCAACGACGCGGTCAACCGGATCAACGCGCTCTCGCAGGAAAAGATGGCCGCCGCCACCGCCGGGATGGCGCTGCCCCCGGGCATGAAGCTGCCGTTCTGATCGCGGATGACGGGGACGCCCGCCGCCGCTTCCGCAACCCGGGCCAGGACCGCGGGTTTCGCCCGCGTGCGCGCATCGCGGGCGCTTCTGCGTGGGCGACACCAGGCGCCGGCCCGATGACCGCCTCCCTGCTCGAACAACTCATCGACGCCCTGCGCGTGCTGCCCGGCGTCGGCCAGAAGTCGGCGCAGCGGATGGCCTACCACCTGCTGGAGCGCCAGCGCGACGGCGGGCGCCGGCTGGCGGACGCGCTGGGCGCGGCGATGGAGCGGGTGGGCCACTGCGCGCGCTGCCGCGACTTCAGCGAGACCGAGACCTGCCCCACCTGCGCCAGCGGCGCGCGTGACGCCCACCTGCTGTGCGTGGTGGAAACGCCCGCCGACCGGCTGGCGATCGAGCAGGCCACCGGCTACCGCGGGCTGTACTTCGTGCTGCAGGGGCGGCTGAGCCCGCTCGACGGGATCGGCCCGGCCGAACTGGGGCTGGACCTGCTGGCGCGGCGGCTGGGCGAGGGCGAGGTGCAGGAACTGATCGTGGCCACCAATCCCACCGTCGAGGGCGAGGCCACCGCGCACTACCTGGCGCAGCTGGCCCGCGGCCACGGCGTGCGCCCCAGCCGGCTGGCGCACGGCGTGCCGCTGGGCGGCGAGCTGGAATACGTCGACCGCGGCACCCTGTCGCATGCGTTCGGCAGCCGCAGCGAAATACCGTAGCGCGCACCGCAGGGGCGCCGTACCGCGCGCTGCCGGCAAAAGCATCCGCCCCTGCAGTGCGCTCCTACAATGCCGGCAACCCAGCCAGGAGTCCGCCATGAGCGACACGATCTTCCACCGCATCATGCGCCGCGAGATACCGGCCGAGATCGTGCACGAGGACGAGCACCTGGTCGCGTTCCGCGACATTGCGCCGCAGGCGCCGGTGCACGTGCTGTTCGTGCCCAGGCGCGATTTCGCCACCCTCAACGACGTGCCGGAGGAGGACGCGGTGGTGATCGGCCGACTGGCCACCGCCGCTGCGCGCTACGCGAAGGCGCAGGGCTTCGCCGAGGACGGCTACCGGATCGTCATGAACTGCAACGGCGACGGCGGGCAGACCGTGTTCCAGGTCCACCTGCACCTGCTGGCGGGCGCGCCGCTGGGGCGGTTCGGCACCGCCGGCTGAAGCTGCCGCGGGCGCGGATCAGCGATTACCAGTACCACCAACCCCAGGGCCGCGGCCACGGATCGCGTTCGATGACGTTCACGCGCTGGCGCTCCGGCCACAGGTAGACCACGTCGGCGGCCAGCCGCGGGAAGCGGTAGGCGTACGCGGCCACGTTGCGCTGCTCGTAGCCGTCGATGCGGCCGGTGAACGTGACCTCGCGCTCGGGCTGGAACAGCGCCGGGTCGTAGAAGCCGGGCCGGCAGGCCAGGAAGCGCCCCAGGCTCTGGTCGCCGCCCTCGCGCGGGCGTCCGTCGGCGCCCAGCGGCATCGACAGCACCTCGAAGCAGGTGCGGTCCTTGCCGGGTTCGGTGCGGATGATGCGGCCGCCCCAGCGCACCAGCGTGCCGGCGTGGTCGCCCACCGCGGCGTCCTGGGCGCTGAGCGGCGCGTAGACGCCCTGCAGCGGCTTGGGCTGGGTGGCGCAGCCGGCCAGCACGGCGGCCAGGGCGCAGGCGAGCAGGGGAGCGGTCTTCATGGCGAGTCCTCGGTGCGTGGGGTCCGCCTCAGGGTCGGTGCGCGTCCAGGTCGCGCACCAGCCCGCGGACATCGTGGGATCCGGGCACAGCGTAGCGCGCGGCGGAAAAACGCCGGCTGAGCGCCGGCAGCGGCTCGCCGGCGCGGGGGCGGTCGGCGGCCACCCGGCGCGCCCAGTCCTGCGCCGGTTCGTGCGCGGCCCGACCCAGGCCCAGCCTGCGGTAGCGCCGGTCGAGCCGGTGCCAGGCGCGCAGCAGCGGGTCGCGCTGGCGCTCGCCGCGGGCGATCAGCCAGGCCATCCACGCCAGCGCCAGGCCGGAGGCCAACGCGAACAGCAGCGCCAGCCCGCGCAGGCCCAGCCCGCCGCCGCCCAGCCGGTCCAGCATCCGCTGATGGCGCTTGGCGTCGAAGCCCAGCACGAAGTCGTTCCAGCCGCGCCGCAGCCAGTCGCCGGCGTTGAAGACCGGCACCAGCCCGTCGAATCCCCCGATCCGGCCGGGCTGGCGGTCGGCGATGGTGTCGTACACGCGCTCGGGCGCGACCGCGGCGGTGGGGTCCACCCGCACCCAGCCGCGCCGCGGCAGCCACACCTCGGTCCAGGCGTGCGCGTCGGAGCGCCGCACCAGCCAGTAGCCGCCGATGGTGTTGCGGTATCCGCCGGCGTAGCCGGTGACCACCCGCGCCGGGATGCCGGCGGCGCGCATCAGCACCGCGAACGCGGAGCTGAAGTGCTCGCAGTAGCCCAGCTTGCGGTCGAACAGGAAGTCGTCCACCTCGTCGTGCCCGGCCAGCGGCACGTCCAGGGTATAGCCGAAGTCGCGGCGGATGAGGGCCAGCGCGCGCGCCACGATGGCCGCGTCGGCGCGTCCCTCGGGATCCTGCCCGGCGTCGCGCCGCCATTGCCGGCCCAGCGCGAGGGTGCGCGGGTTGAAGCCGGCGGGCAGCTGCAGCGCGCGCTGCCGCAGCACCAGCGGCAGGCGCGGTTCCAGCGCCAGTGGTTCGGCCGAGCGCATGCGCCAGCGGCTGACGTTGTTGAGCGGGTTGCGCGCGAGGGTGGTGTAGTCGATCGCCACGAACGCATCGGCCGGCACCTGCGTGGGCACGTCCAGCGCGATCAGCTGTCGGTCCTCGGTCGGCTCCAGTTCGATCTCGTAGTCCCAGCCGCCGGGCGCCGGCCGCATCGGCGCGCGCGGCACCCGCAGCAGCCACTTGGCCTGGGTCCAGGCGCGGCCGTCGAACTCCCACAGCACCGGGCCGCGCCAGTACATCTGCGACTGCGCGGGCACGTCGCCGAAGAACTGCACGCGCGCGGCGGGGGTGTCGTCGATCATCAGGTCCAGCCAGCCGCCCGGGGTCATGGAATCCGACAGGCCGGGGCGTGCGATCGCGCGTTCGGGCAGGCCCCACAGCGGCGCGGGCAGCCGCGGGAACAGCCAGAACGCCGCCAGCGCCAGCGGCAGGCCCAGCGCCACCAGCCGCAGGATGTCGCCGCCGCCGCGCCACCAGCGCGCGCCCGGTTCGCCGCCCACGCCGGCTTCGTCCATCGCCAGCGCGCGCAGCGCGAGCAGGGCCAGCAGCAACGCCAGCAGCGCCAGCGCCAGGCTCGCCGGACCCTGGTCCAGCAGGAAGGTGGCGAACGGCGCGAACAGCGCGAACCCGACCAGGCTGCGGCCGTCGCGCAGGCTGGCGGTTTCCGACGGCTTGAGCGCCAGCATCGCGGCCAGCACGGCGCAGGCGGTGTCGCGGCCCACGCCGGGCGACTGCCAGGCCACCGTCGCGACCGCCGCGCCGCCCAGCAGCACCCGCAGCGGCGCCG
>CAMLJA010000189.1 GCA_946480065.1 uncultured Thermomonas sp.
CAAGGAGACGCTTGGCGTCACCCCGCTGGATGCCCAGGCCGACGTCATCCTGAAAATGCCCGCCGACAGCCTGCTGCCGATCGCGATGGCCATCGGGCTGCTGGTGTTCTTCGGCGGATTGCTGGTGCACGCCACTTGGCTCGCGGTGGTCGCCGGCGTGGCCGCGTTCGGCATCCTGACCGCCTGGTTCCGCCCGCACGCGCAGACCGCCGAACGCGAGGAGGTACGCGTCCATGAGTGAAGCGACCACACTCGAACGGACCCTGCCGGTGCAGGGCAAGGGCCAGGTCGGCACGCCGTGGTGGGGGATGGTTTGCCTGATCGCCACCGAAGCGATCCTGTTCGCCTACCTGATCTTCTCCTACGCCTACCTCGGCAGCCAGCACGTCGGCGCGTGGCCCACATCAGGCCCTCCATCGCTCGCGCTCGCGCTACCGGCCACCGTGCTGCTGCTCGGATCCAGTTTCGTCCTGGAATGGGGCACCCGCGCGGCGCGGCGCGGTCGCCTGGCCGCGGGCCGGCTGGCGACGGCGATCACCTTGCTGATGGGCAGCGGCTTCGCCGGCCTCGAAATCAGGGAATGGATCGACAAGCCCTTTGACCTTGCCGCCGACAGCTACAGTTCGATCTATTACCTGCTCACCGGTACCCACCTCGCGCACGTGCTGCTGGGCCTCCTCGCGCTGGCGGTCCTGCTGGCGTGGAGCCTGATGGGCAAGCTGCACCAGGGGCATGAGCAGCATCGCGCGCTGGCGACCCTGTACTGGCACTTCGTGGACGTCGTCTGGCTGTTCGTGTTCGCCACCGTCTACCTGAGCCCGAGGCTGACATGAGCGCGCCACGAACGGGCGCCGCCCCCGGATCCGCCGACGCGCCATCGCATCCGGCACCGCACCGCGCGCGGGTTTCGACCCTGCACTTGCTGGTTGCGCTGTTCCTTGCGCCCGCCGCATTCGCGGTGCAGTTGCTGGCTGCCTACGTCATCGCATCGCGGACCTGTTCCCAGGGCGGGTCCCCGCAGGTACTGCTCTTGCTGATCCATGCCGCTGCAGCGCTCGCGGCCGGCATCGGGTTCGGCTTCGCGCTGGCATCGTGGCGGCGCACCCGCAACGAGAAGCCGGGCGACGCCGGCGAAGCGATCGATCGCGGCGATGGCCGCACGCGCTTCCTGGCCCTGTGCGGGCTCTACGGGAGCGTGGTTTTCCTGATCGCGGTGCTGGTCGACGCCAGCGCCGTCGTGTTCCTCGGCATATGCCCCGGACTGCCGGGCCCGTCCTGACCGCCGTCGGCCTCGCGCTGGCGGCGACCGCTGCACGCGCGCATGGCGCGGAGCCGCACGGCAACGGCGGCTGGAGCTTCGACCCGCTGATCGGCGGCCTGCTGGTGGCGTCCGCCGCAACCCAGGTGGTCGGCAGCGCGCGCATGGGCCCTGCCCGCGCCACCATCGCGCCGGCCTGGCGCAGGGCCGCGTACTGGGCCGCGGCCGCCACCGTGGTGCTGGCCCTGTTCTCCCCGATCGACGCGCACGCCGACGGCAGCTTCGCCTGGCACATGCTGCAGCACTTGTTGCTGATGCTGGTGGCCGCGCCGCTGCTGGCCCTCTCCAACGCGCACTTCGTCGCCCTCTACGCCTTCCCGCTGGCGACGCGACGGCGCATCGGGCAGGCGATCGGCCTGGTGCCGGGCGCACGCCAGGGCACGCGCCATGCGCTGGCGCCATGGCTGGCCGCGCTCGCCTTCGCCGGGGGGCTGTGGCTGTGGCACGCTCCGGTGATGTACGAGGCCGCGCTGGGCAACCGCTGGATCCATTCCGCCGAACACCTGGTGTTCCTGTTCACCGCCGCGATCTTCTGGCGCATGCTCGCCACCGCCGGCAACCGTCGCCTGGGCCTGGGGACCTCGGTGTTGCTGGTGACGCTGGTGGGCTTGCAGGGCAACCTGATGGCCGCCCTGATCACCTTGTCGCCCACCCCGCTCTACCTCAGTTACGCCGGTCCGGGCGGCCTGGCGGACCAGCAATGGGCCGGGCTGATGATGTGGATCCCCGCCGGCCTGATCTATCTCGCCAGCACCGTGTTCGCCCTGCGCAGGCTCATTCGATGATGCGGAGTTCGATGGTGGTGGCGTGTTGCCTGGCGGCGGCCCCGGCGATCGCGACCGCCCAACATGCCGAGCCGGCGCCGCAGGCCAGGACCGGCCAGTCCCCGCCTGCCCCCACGCAACTGGAAACGGTCGTGGTCACTGCGACCCTGCGGGCGCAGGACCCCCTCACGGTGCCCGCGGCGGTCGACGTCGTGGAAGCGCCGGAGATCCGGCGCGCGCAGCCGGTCGCCCATCTCTCCGAAGCGCTGCAGCGGATCCCCGGCGTGGTCGCGCGCAATCGCCAGAACGATGCCCAGGACCTGCAGATCTCGATCCGCGGCTTCGGCGCGCGCTCGACCTTCGGCGTGCGCGGGATCCGCCTGTACAACGACGATATCCCTGCCACCACCCCGGACGGCCAGGGACAGGTCTCGCATTTCGACCTGCAGTCGGCGCAACGGATCGAGGTCCTGCGGGGGCCGTTCTCGGCGCTGTACGGCAACGCATCGGGTGGCGTCATCAAGTTGTACACGGCGCCCGCGCCGGCCACGCCCGTGCTGCGCGCCGGCGTGGTCGCGGGCAGCGATGGCTACGCCAGCCGCACGCTGGCCTGGCACGCGCCGTGGGGTCGCAGTCAGCAAGGCGACATCCTCCTCGACCTTGAAGATGCGCGCGACGGCGGCTACCGCGCGCACAGCGCCTCGCGGCGGGATGCGGCCCAACTGCTGTTGCGCGGCGAGATGGCCACTGACGCCCGCTACACCGTGTTGGCCAACGCGCTCGACCTGCGCGCGGACGACCCCCAGGGCCTGACCGCGGCGCAGGTGCAGTCGGACCGGCGCGCGGCCAGTGCCGGGGCGCTGGCGTTCGATACCCGCAAGACCGTGCGCCAGCAGCAGCTCGGCTGGCACATCGAGCAGCCGTTCGGCAGCGGCCACGGGCTGGTGCTCACCGCGTACACCACCCGGCGCGAAACGAGCCAGATGTTGTCGGTGCCGGTGTTCGTGCAGCGCGGCAATCCGCTCCAGGGCGGCGGCGCCCTGGCCTTGGCCCGGCGCGACCTCGGGTTCGACGCACGCTGGCAGTGGAACGGCCACGCCGGGGCCGGCGACCTGATGGTGACCGTGGGGATCGACCACGAAGTGTCCGATGAACATCGCCGCGGCTACGAGAACTTCGTCGGCGACGCCCTGGGCGTGTTCGGCGCGCTGCGCCGCGACGAACGCGACCGCGTCGCCTCGCACGACCTGTACGTGCAGGCCGAGTGGGCACCTGCCCCGCGCTGGCGACTGGACGCCGGCGTCCGGCGCAGCCGCGTGGCTTTCCGTTCGCGGGATGCCTACGTCACCGCCGACAATCCGGACGACAGCGGCCGCTTGGCCTATACGCATGCCTCGCCCGTAGCGGGGGTCCTGTTCCGGGCGACGCCCTGGCTGAGCGTCTATGCCAACACCGGAGGCGGTTTCGAGACACCGACCTTCGCCGAACTCGCCTACCGCGACGACGGACGCAGCGGCCTCAACACGGCGCTGCGTCCCAGCATCAGCCGCAACTACGAGGTGGGCGTCCGCATGCGGCGTGCGGCCTTCGAAGCCTCGGCCGCCGTGTTTTCCAGCCGCACCCACGACGAATTGGTGGTGGTCGCCAACCAGGGTGGGCGCAGCGTGTACGGGAACGCCGAACGCTCGCGCCGCCGCGGCATGGAGCTTGCGGCCTCCGGCACCCTGTCCGATCGCTGGCACTACGCCTTCGCCTATACCTTGCTTGACGCGCACTATGCCGACGCGCGCCTGATCCCGGGCCTTGCGCGACGCAACGCCTGGGCGGAATTCCGCTGGAGTCCCGACGCCCGCACCGACGTGCTGCTGCAAGGCCGGTTCACCGACCGCATCTACGCGGATGATGCCAACAGCGCCTTCGCACCGGCCCAGGCCAGCCTGGACCTCGGCATGGAGCGGCGGTTCGAATTCGCCGGCCTGCAATGGCGCGGCTTCGCCCGGATCGACAACCTCCTCGACCGCGACATCATCGGCTCGGTCATCGTCAACGAGGGCAATGGCCGCTACTTCGAGCCCGCACCGGGTCGCAACTGGTTCATTGGGCTGAAGGCCGAACAGACCTTCTAGTGAGAGGGCCTGGACCCGCGACCCGGCCAGGACTGCCCCACGCCCCAGAGCGAGCCACCGCCATCAAAACGGTCAACCGGGCCGGCGGCGGAAGCAGCACTTCAAGGGAGATAAACACGAAAAACCCCGCCGTGGCGGGGTTTTCGTTTGCTGCATTGGTGCCCAAGAGGGGACTCGAACCCCTACGACCGAAGCCGCTACCACCTCAAGG
>CAMLJA010000190.1 GCA_946480065.1 uncultured Thermomonas sp.
CCACTGCCATCGCCTGGCCACCCGCGAGCAGCAGGGCGAGGCAGAACAGGGCGGGTCGGAAGCAGGGGCGGGCAGCACGCATGGCGGTCACCGAAGGGGAAGGGAAGACGGCGGAAGGGGCACGATCCCAGCGCCCACTATAGCGTGGATGCGCGGGGGCCGCGAAAGGTTGCGATGTTGCGCTGCAACAGGCATCGCCACGGCCGCGGCCGCAGACTTCGGCCATGCCCGAGACCCCGCCTCCCCTGACCGCCGCCGCCCTGCGCCGCGCCATGATCGCCGGCGCGCGCCGGGTCATCGCCGCGCGTGACGAACTCAACCGCATCAACGTGTTCCCGGTGGCAGACGGCGACACCGGCAGCAACCTGGCCTCGACCCTGGGCAGCGTGCTGCAGGGCGCGCTGAGCCGGCGCAGCCGCCACATCGGCGAACTGCTTTCGCGGGTGGGCAACGACGCCATCGACGGCGCCCGCGGCAATTCCGGCGCGATCATGGCGCAGTTCCTGGTGGGCCTGGCCGAGCACGCGCGCCATGCCCCCGAGCTGGACGCGGCGACCCTGGCGGCGGCGGTGCGGCGCGGCGCCGACAGTGCCCGCGCGGCGCTGGCGCGGCCGGTGGAGGGCACCATCCTGAGCGTGATCGGCGCCTTCGCCGATGCCCTGGACGAAGCCGCCCGCCAGCACGGCGGCGATCCGCGCGCCGGCTTCGCGCGCGCGCTGCAGCGCGCCCGCAGCGCGCTGGCCGACACCCCGCGGCAGATGGCGCTGCTGCAGAAGGCGGGCGTGGTGGATGCCGGCGCGCAGGGCTTCGTCGACTGGCTGGAGGGGATCGCGGACTACATGGAAGGCGGGCCGCGCGCGCTGCGCCTGCACGCCGCGCCGGCCGCGGCCAACGATGCCGGGCCGGCGCCGCCGCACGTGCACGAGGACGTGGATCCGGCGCGCCGCTACTGCACCGAATGCCTGGTGCTGGGCAGCGGCATCGACCGGCAGGCGCTGCAGGACGCGCTGCTCGCCGTGGGCGCCGATTCGCTGGTGGTGGCCGGCGGCGCCAGCCGGGTGCGGGTGCACGGCCACGTCGGCACGCCGCAGGCGCTGTTCGACGCCTGCGCCCGGTTCGGCGCGGTCGAGGCGATGAAGGCCGACGACATGGTGATGCAGCAGCGCAGCGCGGAGTCGCCGGCGCGGGTGGCGGTGGTCACCGACAGCGCCGCCGACCTGCCGCCGGCGATCGCCGAACGCCACGGCATCCACGTGGTGCCGGTGCGGGTGGCACTGGACGGCCGCGACTACCTGGACCGGCTGGGCCTGACCGCGGGCGAGTTCTACCGCCGCATGGCCGGCTCCGCCGAGCTGCCGAAGACCAGCCAGCCGCCGCCCGGCGACTTCCGCCGGGTGTTCGAGCACGTGCTGGCGCACCAGCCGGGCGCGGTGTACGTGGGCCTGTCGCGGCCGCTGTCGGGCACCCTGCAGGCCGCGGAAACGGCGGCGCGCGCGCTGGCCGCCCCGCCGCGCTGCGTGGACAGCGGCCAGGTCTGCGCCGGGCAGGCGCTGCTGGCATGGCGCGCGGGCGAACTGGCCGAGGCCGGCGCGGACGCGGACGCCATCGTGGCCGAGCTCGAGCGGCTCAAGCCGCTCACGGCCACCTGGGCCATGGCGCGCGACATCTCGCACGCGGTCCGCGGCGGGCGCATCCCGCGCTGGGCCGGGCCGCTGGTGCGCTGGAGCGGGCTGCTGCCGGTGGCCCGGGTGCGCGGGGACGGCACCCTGGGCGTGGCCGGCGGCCTGCTGGCCCGGCGGGGCGCGCCGGAGGCGTTCGCGCGCTACGTGGCCAGGCGCACGCGCGGCGCGGGGCCTTGGCGGCTGATCGTCGGACATGCCGACGCGCCGGCGGACGGCGCGCGCCTGCTCGCCGCGCTGCGCGCGCGGCTGCCGGTGGCCGAGGCGCACCTGGTCGAGGTGGGTCCGGCGGTCGGCGCGCATGCCGGTCCCGGGACGCTGGTGGTGGGGCTGCAGCCCGCGCCCGGCGCGTGAGCGCCTGCGTATCATCGCGGCCATGATGCCGCCGATGCTCGCCACCGCCCTGCTGCTGCTCGTCGCCTACCTGCTGGGCTCGGTCTCCGGCAGCCTCGTGCTCGGGCGGCTGCGCGGGGTCGACATCCGCGAGCACGGCAGCGGCAACGCCGGCGGCACCAACGCCCTGCGCACGCTGGGCTGGCGGTTCGCGCTGGGGGTGGCCGCGATCGATGTCGCCAAGGGCGCGCTGGCGGCGTGGCTGGCGCTGCGGCTGGCCCCGGTCGGGCAACCGCTCAGCGTGACCGCGCACGGCTACCTGGCCGCGGCGCTGGCGATCGTCGGCCACGTCTGGCCGGTCTGGCACGGCTTCCGCGGCGGCAAGGGCGCCGCCACCGCGGTTGGCGGCCTGCTGGTGCTGTGGCCGTGGGCGCTGCCGCTGCTGCTGCTGGCGTGGGTGGCGGTGGTGGCGGCCACCGGCTACGTCGGCCTGGCCACCGTGGTGGCCGGGCTGACCCTGCCGCTGCAGGCGTGGTGGAGCGGCGCGGAGCCGGCGCGGGCGGGATTCGCGGTCGGCGTGGCGGTGTTCCTGATGTTCACCCATCGCGCCAACCTGCAGCGCCTGCGCCGCGGCGACGAGGCCCGCTTCGAGCGCGCGCGCCTGCTGCACCGGCTGTACCGCAGGGGTCGCGGGCAGTGAGCGATCCCGCGGGCGAACGCGCGCTGCTGCTGCGGCTGGCGGCCGGGCCGGTGGGCGGCGACGCGCTGGCGCGCGAGGCGGGCCAGACCCGGGCGGCGGCGTGGAAGCGGATCCAGGCGCTGCGCGAGGCCGGGGTGGCGATCGTCGCGATTCCGGGCCGCGGCTACGCGCTGGAGCAGCCGCTGGACCTGCTGGTGCCGGAAGCGCTGCGCGACGCGCTGCCGGCCGCGGCGCGCGACGAACTGGACGGACTGGAGGTGGCGTGGTCGCTGGAGTCCACCAACAGCGAACTGCTGCGGCGCGCGGTCCCGGCGCGCGGCTGCGCGGTGCTGCTGGCGGAGCGCCAGACCGGCGGGCGCGGCCGCCGCGGGCGGCAGTGGAGCTCGCCGCTGGCCGCGCACCTGTACCTGTCGGTGGCGCGCCGCTTCGAGGGCGGCCTGGCGCGGCTGGGCGGGCTCAGCCTGGTCGCCGGCATCGCCGCCTGCGAGGCGCTGCGCGGCATGGGCATCGCCCAGGTGGCGCTGAAGTGGCCGAACGACCTGGTGGTGCCCGCGGGCGACGGCCTGCGCAAGCTCGGCGGCCTGCTGGTCGAAGGCGGCGGCGAGGCGGCGGGCGCCGCGCGGGCGGTGGTGGGCATCGGGCTGAACGTGCGAATGCCGGCCGCGGCCGCCGCCGCGATCGACCAGCCCTGGATCGACCTGGACGCGCTGCAGCCGGACGTCCGCCGGGGCGAAGCGGCCGCCGCGGTGCTCGGCGCGCTGCTGCCGGCGCTGGCGGCGTTCGACCGCGACGGGCTGGCGCCGTTCCTGCCGCGCTACGCCGCGCTCGACGCGCTGGCGGGGCGCGCCATCCGGGTGCACGGCGACGGCGACGCCTGGCCCGCCACCGCGCTCGGCATCGGCCCGGACGGCGCGCTGCGGGTGCGCGACGGCGGGGGGCGCGAACGCCTGGTGCATGCCGGCGACGTGAGCGTGCGCGCGGCATGAGCACCTGGCTGTTCGACCTCGGCAACACCCGCCTGAAGTGGGCCGCGCTGGGCGAGGACGGCCGCCCCGGCGCGGTGTCCGCGGCCGCCCACGACGATGCCGGCGGCTGGCTGGACGCCCTGCCGCGCGGCGAGGTGGCGTGCGTGGCCAGCGTCGGCTCCGAGCCGCGCCGGGTGGCGCTGCTGCAGGCGCTGGCCGGCCGCTTCGCGCGGGTGCACCAGGCGCGCACGCTGGCGCGGATGGGGCCGCTGGCGGTGGCCTACCCGGTCCCCGCGCACCTGGGCGTGGACCGCTTCCTGGCCCTGCTGGATGCCTGCGGCGACGGCGCGGCGCTGGTGGTCGGCGTGGGCACCGCGCTGACCGTGGACCTGCTGGATGACGACGGGCGCCACCGCGGCGGGCGGATCGCGCCCTCGCCGATGCTGATGCGCGAGGTCCTGCACGCGCGCGCGCCGGTGCTGCCGGCGGCCGGCGGCGACTACGCCGAGTTCGCCGACGACACCGCGCCCGCGCTGGCCTCCGGCTGCGAGGGCGCGGCGATCGCGCTGGTGGAGCGCAGCCTGGCCGAAGCCGCCCGGCTGCTGGGCGCCCGGCGGCACGAAGCCATGAGCGAGAGGCACTCTTTTTTCGCCGAACTCAAGCGGCGCAACGTTTACAAAGTCGCGATCGCGTATGCGGTCGTTGGCTGGCTTTTGATTCAAGTTGCCAC
>CAMLJA010000191.1 GCA_946480065.1 uncultured Thermomonas sp.
CAGCACCTTGGTGTTGATCTCGTCGCGCTTGGACAGCGACTCGTCCAGGTCCATCGAGCCGATCGCGGTGCGGATGTTGGTCATCACCAGGTTGAGGATGGCGATCTCCAGCGTCGCCACCTCGTAGGCGGCCTTGGCGGCGTCCAGCACCTGGAAGTAGACCACGCCGTCCACCTTGACCACGGCGTTGTCCTTGGTGATGACGTCCTGGCTGGGGACGTCCATCACCTGTTCCATCATGTTGATCTTGCGGCCGATGCCCTGGTAGACCGGGACCAGGAAGTGCAGGCCGGGCGAGAGCGTGTGGGTGTACTTGCCGAACGCCTCCACCGTCCACTCGTAGCCCTGCGGCACCATCCGCACCGCCTTGGACAGCAGCACCACGCCGGCGCCCAGCAGGATCAACGTCAGCACTGACACGAAGCTCATCGGAACCCCCTCCCCTTGCGATGCACCGAGTATAGGCAGGCGCGCGGACGGGCGACATCGCCGGCGGCGCGGCGGCGGGGCCGGTCAGGCGTCGGCGAACACCGCCTCGATCCGCGCCCAGTCCCCGGCATCGATCCGCCGCCCCAGTTCCAGCGCCTCCAGGTTCTGCAGCAGCTGCGGCAGCGCCGACGCGCCCAGGATCACGCTCGACACCCGCGGGTTGCGCAGGCACCAGGCGATCGCCAGCGTGCCCGGCGCCGCGCCCAGCTCGGCCGCCAGCGCGGCGTACCGGCGCAGCGCCACGACGCGGTCGCCGCGCAGCCCGCGCTGCAGCCAGTCGAGCCCCTCCAGCGCCAGCCGCGAGCCGGCGGGGATGCCGTCGTTGTACTTGCCGGTCAGCAGCCCGGAGGCCAGCGGCGAGAACGTGGTGGTGCCCATCCCGAAGTCGGCGTACAGCGGCGCGTACTCCTGCTCCACCCTGCGGCGGTCCAGCAGGTTGTACTGCGGCTGCTCCATCGCCGGCGCCGCAAGGTGGTGCGCGCGCGCGGCCTCGTGCGCCTCGCGGATCTGCTCCGCGCTCCACTCCGAGGTGCCCCAGTACAGGACCTTGCCCTGGCGGACCAGCGCGTCCATCGCCCATACGGTTTCTACGATCGGCGTGTCGGGGTCCGGCCGGTGGCAGAAATAGAGGTCCAGGTAGTCCACCCGCAGCCGCCGCAGCGCGGCGTGGCAGGCGTCATGGACGTGCTTGCGCGACAGGCCCTTCTGGGTCGGGCGCGGGTCCTGCGCCGAGCCGAAGAACACCTTGCTGGACACGCACCAGCCGTCGCGCGGCAGCCGCAGGTCGGCCAGCACGTCGCCCATCACCCGTTCCGCCTCGCCGTTGGCATAGCCCTCGGCGTTGTCGAAGAAGTTGACGCCGTGGTCCCAGGCGGCCGCCACCATCTCGCGCGCGGCGCCGCGCCCGACCTGGCGGCCGAAGGTGACCCAGGCGCCGAACGACAGCGCGGACAGCTGCAGGCCGGAGGCACCGAGCCGGCGGTATTCCATGGGCGGACTCCAAGTCGGGACGCGCCATTGTAGGCAGCGCGGCGCGGGCGGGTAGAATGCGCGCATTCCCTCCTCCGGGGAGTAGCCCGCCGCGGCGCGACGCCGCGGCCCGCGCGTCAACATGCTTGGCCGGCAGGCCATGGCGCGCAATGCAGGCGTTCCCGCCTGCACGGGCAAGACCGAAGGCAGGCGCCGCGACCCCGGCCGGGCGACGCGGCGGCTGCGTTCGCGTCCACCACCGACGCCCGGCCCGGAGTTCCCGAATGTTGAATGCGCTGCTCGTCTCCACCGGCACGGTGGCCCTGGCCGAAATCGGCGACAAGACCCAGCTGCTGGCGCTGCTGCTGGCGGCGCGCTATCGGCGACCTTGGCCGATCATCGCCGGCATCCTGCTGGCCACGGTGCTGAACCATGCGCTGGCCGCGTGGCTGGGCGCGCTGGCGGCGCAGTGGCTGACCCCGGAGGTGCTGCGCTGGATCGTGGCCGCCAGCTTCATCGGCATCGCGCTGTGGACCCTGAAGCCCGACACCATGGACGAGGACGCCGCCCGGCTGCCCGGGCGCGGCGCGTTCGTGGCGACGACCATCGCCTTCTTCATCGCGGAGATCGGCGACAAGACCCAGGTGGCCACCGTGCTGCTGGCCGCCCGCTACCATCCGCTGTGGCAGGTGGTGGCCGGGACCACCGCCGGCATGCTGCTGGCGAACGCACCGGTGGTGCTGCTGGGCAGCCGGTTCGCGGCGCGGCTGCCGCTGCGCGCGGCGCGCATCGCCGCGGCCTGCGTGTTCCTGGTGCTGGGGGCGTGGGCGGCGCTGGCCGGCCTGCCGCGCTGACGCCACGCGCCGGCTCGCTTATCCTGCGGCGAACATCCGGGGGAGCGCCGCGTGCCCAACCTGTCGCCCGCGTCCGGCCTGCGCGAGGCCTGGCAACGCCTGCTGGCGCGGCCGGACGCGCTGATGCTGGAACTCGGCACGGGCGGGGAACTGCTGGTCGCGCAGGTGCGTGCGCTGCTGTCGCTGGGGCTGCTGACCCTGCCGCTGATCAACCTGGCCACCGGCGGCAGCTTCGGCGAGACCATGGCCGGGCTGGCCGGGGTGGTCCCGGCGATCGCCATGTCGCAGGTCTGGCTCGGGCTGGCCAGGCAGCGCGGCCGCTTCCTGTGGCTGCCTTGGGCCACCGCCACCTACGACGTCAGCCTGACCACCCTGGTGCTGTCGATCCTGGCCGCGGACTCCCCCGCCACCGGGCTCAACAGCATGGTGGCGTGGGCGTTCTACCTGATCGCGATCTGCATGACCGCACTGCGCAACGACGGCCGGCTGACGCTGTACACCGGCGCGCTGGCGCTGGCGCAGTACGGGGTCTTCTGCCTGGTGCTGTTCCACGCCAGCGCGCCCGACCAGCTGGTGTCGGTGGACTACGGCACCGCGACCGTGTCCAACCAGGTGCAGCGGCTGGTGCTGATCTGCCTGATGACCGCGCTCACCGCCACCGTCGCCTACCGCATGCAGCGCCTGGTCGACCTGTCCGGCACCGACGGCCTGACCGGGCTGCCCAACCGCACCTGGCTGGTGCACCGATTCCCCTCGCTGCTGGACGCCACCCGCGAGGGCGGCGCCTCGCTGTCGGTCTGCGTGCTGGACCTGGACTACTTCAAGCGCCTCAACGAGGAGATCGGCCACCAGGCCGCCGACCGCGCGCTGCGGCACGTGGTGGGCGTGCTGCAGGACGCGCTGGAGTGCAACGAATGGCTGGCGCGGCTGGGCGGCGAGGAATTCGCGCTGCTGCTGGCCCAGCCCACCGGGCGTGCCTGGGAGCGGCTGGAATCGATGCGGCGGGCGCTGGCCGCACGCCCGTTCCTGCCCGAGCACGGGGGCGACCCGATGCGGCTGAGCTTCAGCGCCGGCATCGCCACCTGGCCGCAGGACGGCGCCGACCTGTCCGCCCTGCTGCGCCGCGCCGACGTGCGCCTGCGCCAGGCCAAGCTGGAAGGCCGCAACCGGGTGATGGCGCGCGACGCCTGAGCACCGCGGCTTGCCGCCACCGGCGGGCATGACTACCCTGCCGCGAGCAGGCGCGCCGCGTGCCTGGCAGGGGAGTACACGTGAGCCTGAAGCTGCGCCTGACCGTGATGAATTTCCTCCAGTTCTTCGTCTGGGGGGCCTGGCTGATCACCATCGGCCGCTACTGGTTCGAGAACCGCGGCTGGTCCGGCACCAGCTTCGGCGCGATCTTCTCCACCATGGGGATCTCGGCGCTGTTCATGCCCTCGCTGATGGGCATCGTGGCCGACCGCTGGATCAACGCCGAACGCCTCTACGGCGCGCTGCACATCCTGGGCGGCGTGTTCCTGTGCCTGCTGCCCAGCGCGCAGGATCCCAACCAGTTCTTCTGGCTGATCCTGGCCACCATGCTGTGCTACATGCCCACCATCTCGCTGGCGATCGCGGTGGCCTACAACGCGCTCAAGCAGCAGGGCATGGACGTGATCCGCGACTACCCGCCGATCCGCGTCTGGGGCACGGTCGGGTTCATCGCCGCGCTGTGGACCACCAGCCTGCTGGGCCTGGAGAAGTCGCCGGGGCAGTTCTACGTGGCCGCCGGCGCGGCGTTCGCGCTGGGCCTGTACGCCTTCACCCTGCCGCCGGCGCCGCCGCGCATGCGCCAGCCGGCGGACCGCTCGCTGCTGGAGGTGCTGGGCCTGACCTCGTTCCGGCTGTTCCGCGACCGCAACATGGCGGTCTTCTTCGTCTTCGCCATGCTGCTGGGCGCCGCGCTGCAGCTGACCAACGCCTACGGCGGCACCTTCCTGGGCGAATTCGAGAACGACCCGGCCTACGCCGGCTCGCTGGCGGTGAAGTACCCCGCCATCATCATGTCGATCTCGCAGATCAGCGAAACCCTGTTCATCCTGACCATCCCGT
>CAMLJA010000192.1 GCA_946480065.1 uncultured Thermomonas sp.
AGCGTCTGCAGCACCACGCCGGCCTCGACGACCACGGTGTCCGATGCCGGGTCGAGCGCGCGGATCCGGTCCATGCGCGCCAGCGACAGCACCAGCGCGCGGCCGCTGGCGTCGGGCACCTGGCCGCCCACCAGCCCGGTATTGCCGCCCTGCGGCACCACCGGAGTGCCGGTGGCGGTGGCCAGCGCCAGGATGTCCGCCACCTCGTCCGCGCTGCCCGGCCGCAGCACCAGGGCGGCGCGGCCGGGGTGCAGGCCGCGGCGCTCGTGCACGTAGGACGCCATGTCGGCGTCCGCGCGCAGGGCGTGGCGGTCGCCCACGATGCGGGCGAAACGGTCCAGCAGCGCGTCGCGGCCGGGGGCCTCGGCCATCGCTCAGTCCAGGAACAGGTCGGGCAGCAGCGGGCGCGACGGATCCACCGCATACGCCGTGAAGTCCCGGATCCCGGCCTCGCGCAGCACCTCCTCGTCGATCAGGAAGCGGCCGTGGAAGCCGGCCGCGGGGCGCACCAGCACCGCGTGCGCCGCGTCGGCGACGATCGCCGGGTGGCGGCAGTCGCGCGCGTCCACGCCGGGGATCATGTTGATGGCGTCGGTGGCGATCACGGTGCGCGGCCACAGCGCGTTGACCGCCACCCCGCGCGGACCGAACTCGGCCGCCAGCCCCAGGGTGACGAAGCTCATGCCCATCTTCGCCAGCGTGTAGCCGGTGTGCGGCCCCCACCACTTCGGGTCGAGCGACGGCGGCGGGCACAGGGTCAGGACGTGCGGGTTGGGCGCCTGCAGCAGGTGCGGCAGGCAGGCCTGCGCGCACAGGAAACTGCCGCGGCTGTTGACCTGCTGCATCAGGTCGAAGCGCTTCATCGGCGTGTCCAGCGCGCCGCGCAGCCAGATCGCGCTGGCGTTGTTGACCAGGATGTCGAGGCCGCCGAACGCGTCGACGGTGGCCGCCACCGCGGCGCGCACCTGGTCCTCTTCGCGGATGTCGCACTTGAGTGCCAGCGCGCGGCCGCCCGCGTCCTCCACCGCGCGCGCGGCGTCGTGGATGGTGCCGGGCAGCTTCGGGTTGGGCACCGCCGACTTCGCCGCGATCGCCACGTTGGCGCCGTCGCGCGCCGCGCGCAGCGCGATCGCCAGGCCGATCCCGCGCGAGGCGCCGGTGATGAACAGGGTCTTGCCGGAGAGCGTGGGCATGGCGCGCGGCCTGCGTTCGACCAGCCGGCAGTGTAAGCCGCGCCCGTATACTCCGCCGATGCACGGCGCCTGGTTCGACAACACCGTTGCCTGGCTCGGCGCGCACCCGCAGGCAGCGGGGCTGCTGGTGTTCCTGGTGGCGTTCTGCGATGCGCTGGCGGTGGTCGGGATCGTGGTCCCGGCGCTGCCGCTGCTGTTCGCGGCCGGCACCCTGGTCGGCCTGGGCCACCTCAACGGCCCCTACGCGGTGCTGTGCGCCGCGGCCGGTGCGTTCGCCGGCGACGCGCTCAGCTACTGGGTGGGCCACCGCTGGGGCCCGGCGATGCGCGAGCTGTGGCTGTTCCGCCGCTACCCGGCGCTGCTGGCCCGCGGCGAGTCGCTGTTCCGCGGCCACGGCGCCAAGGGCATCGTGATCGCGCGCTTCGTCGGCGCGGTGCGCCCGTTCGTGCCGGCGGTGGCCGGCATGCTGCACATGCCGCTGCGCCGCTACGCGCCGGCCAGCGCGTTCGCCGCGGTGGCGTGGGCGGCGGCGTTCCTGGCCCCGGGCTGGCTGTTCGGCGCTTCCTACGAGGCGGTGGCGGCGGTGGCCGGCAAGCTGGCGCTGGTGCTGCTGGGGCTGGTGGCCGCGCTGGCGCTGGCGTGGGCGCTGGTGCTCTACACCTGGCGCTGGTTCGCCGGGCACGCCGACCACCTGCTGGCGCGGGCGCTGGCGTGGAGCCGCGCGCACCCGCGGCTGGGCCGCTACGCCGAGGCGCTGATCGACCCGCGCCGGCCGGAGTCGGCCTCGCTGCTGCTGCTGGCGGCCTGCCTGTTCGGCGTGGCCTGGCTGTGGGCGTGGTTCACCGCGTCGCTGGTGCTGCGCGGCGGCCCGCTGCTGCTGGACCACCAGGTGCAGGCGGCGATGTTCGCGCTGCGCAACCCGCTGGCCGACCGGCTGATGGCCGCGCTGGCGGCGATCGGCAGCGGGCCGGCGCTGGGGATCCCGTCCGCGGTGGCGATGGCCTGGCTGCTGTGGCGGCGGCGCTGGATGGCGGCCGCGCACTGGCTCGCCGCGATCGCCGTGGGCGTGCTGCTCACCGCGGGCCTGGACGCGGCGGTGGACATGCCGCGCCCGCCGACCGCGGTGGCCGGCTTCGGCTTCCCGTCGGTGGCGGTGACCATGACCACCGTGGTATTCGGCTTCTTCGCGGTGCTGATCGCGCGCGAACTGCCCGGCCGGCAGCGCGTGTGGCCCTACCTGCTGGCCGGAGTGGCCACCGCGCTGGTGGGCTTCGCGCGGCTGTACCTCGGCGCGCACTGGCCCAGCGACATCGTCGCCGGGGTGCTGCTGGGCGCGGCCTGGGTGCTGGTCCTGGGGATCGCCTACCGTCGCCACAGCGCGCGCTCGTTCTGGATGCGGCCGCTGGCGTGGGCGTTCTACGGCAGCTTCGCGCTGGCCGTGGCCTGGCAAGCGCCGCGCAGCGCGCCGGCTACGCTGCTGCGGTTCGAGCCGCAGCCGCCTGCGGCCGCGATCGACGCCGCGGCGTGGCGGGCCGGCGGCATCGCCGGCGACCGCCGCTTCGAGCTGGAGGCGGCCGGACCGCTGGCGCCGCTGCGGGCGCGCCTGCTGGCCGCGGGCTGGCGCGAGCAGGCGCCGGCCGACTGGGTGCAGGTGCTGGGGCTGCTGGACGAAACCCGGCCGCTGGCGCGCCAGCCGGTGCTGCCGGTGGCGCTGGACGCACACCCCGAGCGGCTGCTGCTGCGGCGGGCCGGACCGCGCCCAGGCGAGATCGAAGTGCTGCGGCTGTGGCCGGCGCCGGTGCGGCTGCGGGACGGCACCCCGCTGTGGGTGGGCCGCTACCAGCGCATGCAGGCGCGCCGGCACCTGCGCCTGCTGACCCTGTGGCATCCGCTGCCGGCGCCGCCGGCGCTGCCGGCGGACCTGCGCGCGCTGGCGGCCGCCAACGGGCTGTCGGTGCGGGTGCGCGCGCCGCGCTGAGCTCAGGCGTCGTCCGCGATGCCGTCGAGCAGCCGCTGCAGCCGCGCGTGCGGGTCGTCCAGCTGCAGCAGCGCCTGCCGCTGCGGCATCGTCAGCGGCAGCAGTTCCGCCAGCCGCCAGCCCACCCACGGCGCGTCCTCCAGCAGCGCCGGCGCCGGGTCGGCGGCCTCGCCGCCCGCCTGCTCCAGGATCCGCCGCAGCAGTTCGGCCAGCAGCGCGTGCTCCGGCCGCAGCCGCAGGCTGGCGCCGGCCGGCGGCGCGTCGTCGAGGAAGCGCACCTCGCCCACCAGCAGCCCACTGTCGCGCACGCGCGTGCGCAGCGCGTGGAAGCGGCGCCCGCCGCGCACGCGCAGGGACAGCAACCCGTCCGGGGTAGTGCCGAAGTCCTCGATCGTCGCCTCGGTGCCGTAGGCCGCGGGCAGCGCCGGCGCGCCGGCCTCCTCGCCCTCCAGGATCAGGCAGACCCCGAAGCCGGAGCCGCTGCGGCCGCAGTCGCGGACCATGTCCAGGTACCGGCGCTCGAAGATCCGCAGGTCCAGCGCCGCGCCGGGCACCAGCACCGTCGGCAGCGGGAACAGCGGCAGCGGCACGCCGGCGTCAGGCATCCCGCAGCGAAGCCACGAACCGCCGCGGCGCGCCGTCGAAGCCGCCGTTGGACATGAACACCACGTGGTCGCCGGGGCGCACGCGCTCGGCCAGCGCGGCCAGCAGCGCGTCGGCATCCGCCACCGCGCGCCCGTCGCCGCGCAGCGCCGCGATCACCCTGCCGGCGTCCCACGGCAGCTCCGGCCGGGCCAGGAAGACCACCGCGTCGGCCAGGTCCAGCGACGGCGCCAGCGCATGGGCATGCGCGCCGAGGCGCATCGAATTGCTGCGCGGCTCCATCGCCACCACGATGCGGGCGTCGCCCACCTTCGCGCGCAGCCCCGCCAGGGTGGTGGCGATGGCGGTGGGATGGTGGGCGAAGTCGTCGTACACGGTGACGCCGCCGCGGGCGCCCACCACCTCCAGCCGGCGCTTGACGCTGCGGAACGCGGCCAGCGCCGGCAGCACGGTGGCGACATCCACGCCCACCGCCGCGCAGGCCGCCAGCGCGGCCAGGCCGTTGAGCACGTTGTGGTCGCCCAGCAGCGGCCAGTCGACGACGCCGAGCTGGGTCCCGGCGTGGAGCACCGCGAAGCGGCTGCCGTCGTCGGCCAGCTTGCGCGCGCTCCACTCGAACG
>CAMLJA010000193.1 GCA_946480065.1 uncultured Thermomonas sp.
CCCGGGCGGTTGCCCGGGGAGCGGTTGCCGGCCGGGCGGTTGCCGGGCGGACGCGGACCGCGCGGGCGCGCCGGGTCGCCGTGGCCGCCGCCGTACGGATTGAAGCCGCCGCCGTGGGCGTGGTCGGACGGGAAGTGCGGGGCGTTGCCGGGGTGGCCGTAGGGCCGGGGCGCGCGCTGGGGACGGCCTTCGCCGGCGCCCGGGCCGCCTTCGCGACGCGGTCCGCGGTTCTCGCCCTGGGGGCGCGGGCCGCCGGGGCCGCGGCCGCCGCCGCCGGGCTTGCCGCCGTAGGGCTTGCGCGGTCCGCGCGGGCCGTCGGGGTTGCGGTGGCCGGACGGGCCGGTGTCCACGCCCTCGGGCACGTACCAGGTACGCATCGCGGCCGGGTTGTCGCCGCGCTGCTCGCCGGGCTTCATGCGCTGGCCGGGCTGGCGCGGGCCCTTCACCTTCATGCGCTTGTCGCGCTGCTGCGCGGCCATCTCGCCGGTGACGGTCAGGCCGCCGGGCTTGCGGGGGGCGCCGCGGCGGCCGCGGTCCTCGCGGAAGGCGTCGAACCGGCGCAGCTCGCGGCCTTCGTCGGCGGTGGTGTGGCCGCCCACGTAGCCGTGCCCGCGCGCGCTGCCGGAAATCACGGTCTTGCCGGCCTTGCGCTGGCCCAGCACCGGCATCAGCGTGAGCGCGGACGGCGCGCCGTCCTCCAGCCCCAGCGCCTTGCGCAGCGCCTCGACCTCGGCCTGCGGCAGTTCCTGCGACTGCCCGCGCAGCAGCGGCTGCGGCAGGCGGACCTGGCCGTAGCGGATGCGCTTCAGGCGCGAGACCTGGCAGCCCTGCGACTCCCACAGCCGGCGCACCTCGCGGTTGCGGCCTTCCTTCAGCAGCACCCGGAACCAGTCGTGGCGGCTTTCATTGGGCATGTTGCTGCCGCCCACGCGCTCGATCTCGTCGAACTTCGCCGGGCCGTCGTCCAGCGCCACGCCGCGGGCGAGGCGGTCGACGATCTTGTCGGACACGGATTCCTCGCCTTCCGGCGCGCGCACGCGGCAAACGTACTCGCGCTCGACCTCGTGGCTGGGGTGCATCATCGCGTTGGCCAGCTCGCCGTCGGTGGTGAGCAGCAGCAGGCCGGTGGTGTTGATGTCCAGGCGGCCGACCGCGATCCAGCGCGCGCCCTTCAGCGAGGGCAGGGCGTCGAAGATGGTCGGGCGGCCCTCGGGATCCTCGCGGGTGGTGACCTCGCCCTCGGGCTTGTTGTACATCAGCACGCGCGAGGGGTCGGTCAGCGCGCTGGCCACGAAGGTGCGGCCGTCGATCTCGATCTTGTCGCCGCCGGTCACGCTCATGCCGGTCTGCGCCACCACGCCGTTGACCTTGACCAGGCCGTCGGCGATGCGCTGTTCCAGCGCCCGGCGCGAGCCCAGCCCGGCCTGCGCCAGCACCTTGTGCAGGCGCTCGCTGATGCGCGGCGCGTCGGCCTCGGGGGCGGCTTCGCGCTTCAGGCTCAGCGGGCGGCGGGTGGATTCTTCTTTCTTGCTCATGGTGTCTGCTCCGACGATGCGGCGCGCGCGTCGTCTCTGTCGTTGTCGTCTTGGTGGTCGAGGTCGATCGCCGCGACGGTGTCGGTTTGGGAAATGGTGTCAGGGACAATTTCAGGATCGGGCGATGCGTCGACCTGATCGCCGGTGGCGTCTTCGGAGGCATCCGGGGAAATTGTCCCTGACACCATTTCGCCGCCGGCCGTTCCGGCCGGGATGGCCGGCGCGAACGGCAGCTGCGGCTCCAGCTCGCCGATGTCCTTCAGTTCGGAAAGCGGCGGCAGCTCGTCCAGCCGCTTCAGCCCGAAGTAGTCGAGGAAGGTCCTGGTGGTGGCCAGCAGCTCGGGCTTGCCCGGCACGTCGCGGTGGCCGACCACGCGGATCCACTCGCGCTCCTCCAGCGCCTTGATGATGCTGCTGTTCACCGCCACCCCGCGGATCTGTTCGATCTCCCCGCGGGTGATCGGCTGGCGGTAGGCGATCAGCGCCAGGGTCTCCAGCGTCGCCCGGGTGTACTTGGTCTGGCGTTCGGTCCACAGCCGCGCCACCCACGGGTGGACGTCGGCCCGGACCTGGTAACGCCAGCCCGAGGCCACTTCCACCAGCTCCACGCCGCGGCCGTCACAGGCCGCCTGCAGCTCGCGCAGCGCGGCTTCCACGCCGCCCTCGGGCACCGGTTCGTCCAGCGGGAACAGGCCCTTGAGCTGGACCAGGGTTAGCGGCTGGTGCGAGGCCAGCAGCGCGGCCTCGACGATGCGGGTGACGAGGGCTTGGTCGATCTCGGTCATGCGTTCGGCTCGGTTGCGTCATCGAACTCGCTGGACAGGGCGTCCACCGCCGGGGCGTCGCCCGAGGCCAGCGATTTCACGTAGATCGGCGCCAGTGGCGCGTCCTGGATGATGTCCACCAGCTGCTCCTTGGCCAGCGTCAGCAGGCCGAGGAAGGTGACCACCACGCCCAGCCGGCCTTCCTCCACCGCGAACAGCGACTCGAAGCGGTGGAAGGCGCCGCCGGCCAGCCGCTCCAGCAGCTCGCCCATCCGCTGGCGCACGCTCAGCGCGTCGCGCCTGATCGCGTGCTGGGTGAACAGCTCGGCGCGCTTGAGCACGTCATGCAGGGCCAGCAGCAGTTCGCGCATCTCCACCGGCGGCGGCAGCCGCACCGCGGCGCGCTCGGGGAGGTGCGCGGCCGCCACGCTGGTGTCGCGCTCCAGCCGCGGCACCGCGTCCAGGTCCTCGGCGGCCTTCTTGTAGCGCTCGTACTCCTGCAGCCGGCGCACCAGGTCGGCGCGCGGGTCGTCCTCCAGGCCTTCCTCGCTGGGCGGGCGCGGCAGCAGCATGCGCGACTTGATCTCGGCCAGGATCGCGGCCATCACCAGGTATTCGGCGGCCAGCTCGAAGCGCATCTCGTGCATGGCCTGGATGTAGTCCACGTACTGCCGGGTGATCTCGGCGACGGGGATGTCCAGGATGTCCAGGTTCTGCCGGCGGATCAGGTACAGCAGCAGATCCAGCGGGCCTTCGAAGGCGTCGAGGATGATTTCCAGCGCGTCCGGCGGGATGTAGAGGTCCCGGGGGATCTCCAGCACCGGCTGGCCGAGCACCGTCGCCAGCGGGATTTCCTGCTGCTCGGGGCGGGGGTTCGGATTTTGGGCGGGCGCGTCGGCCGCTTGGGCGACGCCGGTTTCGACTGTCATCGGGTTGCGGCCCCCTCCGGGCCACAGCATCTCGCAAGGCCGCGGGCGGCCGGGGCAAAACGTAAGCTGCTGACTGCATGCGCCACGTCCGCCGGCACCGCCCGGGCGGGCGCGTCGATGCGGGTGGCGGGGATGGCCGGTCGGCGGGCGCGGTGCGGCGTGGGGTGCCGGAAGTCGCGCGGGGCCGCGGGACCGGGCCTGAAGCGATGGATCAAGGGTACGGGTTCGGCGCGGGGCTGTCCACTGGGCGGCCTACAATGGATGCCACTGTTCATGGAGCCGGGCGACGATGTGGTACGCGATCGAGGGATACGACGGCGACGGCGTGCTGGCCAGCCGCCTGCAGGCACGCGACGCCCACCTGGCGCGGCTGCATGCGCTGCGCGACGAGGGCCGCCTGCTGGTGGCCGGGCCCTGCCCGGCGATCGACGCCGCCGACCCCGGCCCGGCCGGGTTCAGCGGCAGCATCGTGATCGCCGAGTTCGCCTCGCTGGAGGACGCGCGGGCCTGGGCCGACGCCGACCCCTACGTGGCCGCCGGGGTCTATGCGCGGGTCGAGGTGCGGCCGTTCCGCAAGGTGCTGCCGTGACCGCGGGGGAGGTTGGCGGCTGGACCGAGGCCGACATCCCGCGGCTCAACCCGGCCCGCATCGAGCGCATGCGCGTCCTGCTGGAGCGGGCGCTGGCGCCGCTGGCGCTGGAGATCCGCGACGACAGCCACCGCCACGCCGGCCACGCCGGCGCCCGCGGCGGCCAGGGGCACTTCGGGGTCGACATCGTCAGCGCCGCCTTCGCGGGTAAGCCGCCGCTGGCCCGCCACCGGCTGGTCTATGCCGCCCTGGGCGAGCTGATGCAGACCGACATCCACGCCCTGGCGATCCGCGCGCGCGCGCCGGACGAGGCCGCCTAGCCCCGCTATACTCAGCGTCCGGCAGTCGCCTGCCACCGAGTTCTCCTAGAGAAATCAAGTATTTAGGGGATGTTTTCCTGCTGGTTTTCCAGCGGCGCCGAACGCGCCGCCAAGGTCCGTCGACGCGCATGCGCCTGTCCACCATCAAGCTCTCCGGCTTCAAGTCCTTCGTCGACCCCACCACCCTGCACCTGCCGACCAACATGACCGGCGTGGTCGGGCCGAACGGCTGCGGCAAGT
>CAMLJA010000194.1 GCA_946480065.1 uncultured Thermomonas sp.
GGAAGTTGGCGCGCAGCAGCGCCTCGCGCGCGGCCTGGTCCAACTCGGGCAGGCACAGCGCCAGGTTGGCGCGCGCGGCCCGGCGGCGGTCGCGCGCCAGCCGCAGCGCCAGCCAGCCCGCCAGCGCGCCGAGCCGGCGCTGCAGTCCCCAGGGCAGGCGCGCCAGCAGCACGCAGGCGGCCACGCCCAGCCAGGCCGGCCAGTGGCGCGGGCCGCGCGGCGGGGTGGGCAGGGCCTCGGCGGGGGCGGTCGCGGGCGGCATCGGCCGGATTCTACCGGGGGCGGCTCCGCTATCCTGTGCGGATGCGGGCCGATCCCACCGAACGCGTGCTGCGCGGCCTCTACTCGGCCGCGCTGTACCTGCTGCTGCCGATCACGCTGTACCACCTGGTCTGGCGCGGCTTCCGCCAGCGCGCCTACTTCCAGCGCTGGCACGAGCGCTACGCCGCCTATCCGGGACAGGCCGAGCCGGCGCCGCTGTGGCTGCACGCGGTATCGGTGGGCGAGGTCAACGCGGCGGCGCCGCTGGTGGACCGCCTGCGCGCGCTGCGCCCCGACCTGCGCCTGGTGGTCACCACCATCACGCCCACCGGGTCCGAGCGCGTGCGCGCGCTGTGGGGCGACGCGGTGACGCACGTCTACCTGCCCTACGACCTGCCCGGCGCGGTGGACCGCTTCCTGGCGCACTTCCGGCCGGCGCTGGCGCTGATCGTGGAAACCGAGCTGTGGCCGAACCTGCTGTTCGCCTGCCGCGACCGCGGCGTGCCCACCCACATCCTCAACGCCCGGCTGTCGGCGCGCTCGCTGCGCGGCTACCGCGTGCTGGCGCCGCTGATCCGGCGCGCGCTGCGAACGGTGCGGCTGGTCGCCGCGCAGTCGGACCGGGACGCGCGTCGTTTCGTCCGGCTGGGCGCGGATCCGGCGCGGGTGGTGGTGAGCGGCAACCTGAAGTTCGACATGCCGCCGGTGCAGGCCGACGCGTTCGAGCGCGACTTCGCCGCGCACCGCGCCGGCGACGGCCCGGTGTGGATTGCCGCCAGCACCCACGAGGACGAGGAGGCGGCGGTGCTGGAGGCGCATCGCGCGGTGCTGCGGCGCTGGCCTGGCGCGCTGCTGCTGTGGGCGCCGCGCCATCCGGAACGGTTCGACGCGGTGGCGCAGCGGCTGCGCGAGGCCGGCCTGCGGGTGGCCACCCGCCGAGCCGACGGCTGGCCCGGCGCGGCGCAGGCGTTCGTGGTCGATACCCTGGGCGAACTGGTGCGCTTCTACGCCTGCGCCAGCGTGGCCTTCGTCGGCGGCAGCCTGCAGCCGGTGGGCGGCCACAACCTGCTGGAACCGGCGGCCACCGGCAGCGCGATCGTCAGCGGCCCGCACCTGCACAACTTCGCCGACATCGCCCGGCGCCTGCGCGAGGCGGGGGCGATGCGGGTGGTGGCGGATGCGGCCGCGCTGGCGGCAGCGGTGCCGGCGCTGCTGGCCGATGCCGATGCGCGCGCGGGGATGGCCGCGAACGCGGCGCGGCTGCTGGAGGAAGGACGCGGCGCGCTGGCGCGCACGGTGGCCCTGGTGGAGCCCGCGTTGCCGCGGGCCTGAGCGGTTACCGGGCCGGCAGCGCCTGCGCCAGCGACTCGTCGGTGGTCAGCTGGCGGTTCACGTCCTCCAGGTCGGCCACGTCCAGGGTGCCCGCGGCCTGCTCCAGCAGCAGCCGGCTCTGCAGGAAGTTGTACTTGGCCTGCGCGTAGGCCTGCTGCGCCGAGAACAGGGTGCGCTGGTTGTTCAGCACGTCCAGCACGGTGCGGGTGCCGACTTCCAGGCCGACCTGCGAGGCCTCGTAGGCGCTCTGCGCGGAGACCAGCGCCAGCCGCCGCGCCTCGACCTCGCTGATGCCGGCGACCAGCGCCTGGTAGGCGCCGCGGGTGCTGCGCTCGATCGAGCGGCGGGTCTGCTCCACCAGGTCGGCGGTGGCGTCGCGCTGGGCCAGCGAGCTGCGGACGTTGGACTGGGTGGCGAAGCCGGAGAAGATCGGAATGCTCAGGGACACGCCGACCGTGGTGGAGGCGTCGTTGGCGCCCACCAGCGGCGGGTCGAACACGCCCGGCAGCGCCTTGCCGTAGGACGCGCGCAGCCCCAGCGTGGGGTAGTGGCCGGAGCGGGCGGTGGCCACGTTGGCCTCGGCCGCCTCCAGGTCCGCGCGCTGCGCCTTCAGCGAGGGATTGTTCGCGATCGCGGTGGCCACCCACGCATCGGCGTCCTGCTGGGCCGGCAGCACGGGCTGGAAGTCGTCCGGCAGGCCCTTGAGGTTGGCCACCGGGGTGCCGGTGATCTGCACCAGGGCCTGGTAGGCGTCGCGCACCGCGTTGCGGGCGAGGATGGTGTTGGCGCGGGCGGCATCGTACTGGGCGCGCGCCTCGTGGACGTCGGTGATCGGCGCCAGGCCCACTTCCAGCCGCTTGCTGGCGAAGTCGAACTGCTTCTTCAGCGCGGTTTCCGCGGCCTCGGCGGCCGACAGCGTCTCCAGCTGCACCAGCACGTCGAAGTAGGCCGCGGAGGTGCGGGTGATGAGGTCGTGCCCGGCCGCCTCCAGGTCGAAGCCGCCGGCGCGGTCCAGCGCCCTGGCGCTGCGCAGCGCGGTGTAGTTGCCGTAGTCGAACAGCGACTGGTTCACGTCCACGCCCCACGAGCCGGTGCGCACGGTGTTGCCGCCCTCGCTGATGCGGGTCACGCCGACCGAGCCGCCCACCTGGGGCAGCAGCGCCGCGCGCGCCTGCACCGGGCGCTCGGCGGCGACCGCGCGGTTGGACTCCGCGGCGGCGTACTGCGGGTCGCTGTTGCGCGCGTGCTGGTAGCTCTGCAGCAGGTCGTCTGCCCGCGCCGCGGCCGGCAGCAGCAGGGTGGCGAGGGCGAGGGCAAGCGGGAGGCGACGCATGGAGGATCCTTTGTGGCGCGATGCCGGCGTGGGGACGGGGGCGGTTTTCACAGCACGAACTGGGGCAGGGGCGCGGAACCGGCCAGGTAGGGCAGGTCGGTTTCGAACAACGATTCGGAACGCAGGCCGTTGACCTCGCGGCGCACCAGCACCGCCTCCATCGCCGGCGGGTTGCCGGTGACCGCGAACACGCGGCCGCCGGGCTTCAGCCAGTCCACGAAGCGCGCGGGCAGCGCGGCCACCGCACCGGTCACGCAGACCGCGTCGAACTGCATCGGCGCGTCCCAGGCCAGCGCGTCGGCCGCCACCACCTGCACGTTGCCGGCGCCCTGCGACGCCAGCCGCGCGCGGGCGAGGTCGGCCAGGTCGGCGTGGATCTCCAGGCTCACCACCTCGCGCGCCAGCCGGCCCAGGCAGGCGGCCAGGTAGCCGCTGCCGGTGCCCACTTCCAGCACCGACTCGTGCGCGGCCGGCAGCAGCGCCTGCAGGGTGCGGCCCTCGACCACCGGCTTCATCATCGACTCGCCGTGCGCCAGCGGCAGCGCCTGGTCGGCGTAGGCCAGCGCGCGCACCGCCTCCGGCACGTAGGCCTCGCGCGGCACGCTGGCGAGCACCTCGAGCACGCGCAGGTCGAGCACGTCCCAGGGACGTACCTGCTGTTCCACCATGGTTTCGCGGGCCTTGGCGTAGTCGATGCTCATCGGGTCGGGATCCGTTGCGGGGAACCGGCAATTGTAGCCGCCGGGGGCTGCTCGATGGCGGGGAGTTTCGCTGTGCTAGCACAGCCGCACGCAGTGCCGGAAGTCACCGGGACCAACGTCGGCGCGGGCCTGCTCACCCGGCGGTCCGGGGCCGCCTCGGCGCGGTGCCGTAGGCGCGCAGGAACAGGTCCACCACGCTGGCCACGTGGGCCTCGGCGCTGGCGCGGCGCTGGCCGCAGCTGTAGCCGAACACCGCCTGCGCGTGCGGCTCGCCCTTGAGCAGGGTGAAGAACTGCGAGGCGGCCAGCGCTGGATCGTCGATGTCCAGTTCGCCGCTGGCGATGCGGCGCTCCAGCAGGGCGGCGAACGCCTCCTGCACCCGCTGCGGCCCGGCCTGCCAGAACACGGCCGGCATGCTGCTGGTGGCGACTTGCGGCGAGCACAGGATGCGGTGGCCGGCGATCGCCTCCGGGGTCATGATCATGGCGTAGAACGCCTGCCCGATCATGGCCAGGCGCTCGCGCACCGGCACCCCGGGCGCGGCGTCGAACAGGCTGGCCGGCATGCCCTGCTCGCAGTGCGCGCGCACCGCCTCGGCGAACAGGCTGTCCTTGTCGCCGAAGTGGCTGTAGACGGTCAGCTTGGACACCCCGGCCTCGGCCGCGATCTGGTCCATGCTGACGCCGTCGAAGCCGTGCAGGGTGAACATCCGCTTGGCCGCGTCCAGCACCGCCGCGCGCTTGGCCA
>CAMLJA010000195.1 GCA_946480065.1 uncultured Thermomonas sp.
GTCGATGATGCTGAACACCGCTGCACCCGCCACCAGGTAGCGTCCCATTTGGATGCTGGCGACCTGGGTGGCGACACCGACAATCGGCGCACGCAGGGTGGTATTTTCGAGATCGCGCCGGGCCCGATCGAGCGTGGCCATGGCCTCGACGTATTGCGGAAACCGCTCGAGGGGCAGCTCCGGATCTCCGAGCAGTTGGATGCGCGCGCTGGCCTCTTGCCGCTGAAGCTGTTCGAGCTGCGCCTTGGCGACGACCAGTGCCGCCCGCGACCGGTCGACATCGGATGGCGTGCTGATGCGATTATTCAGCAGCGCCAGCTTGCGGTCCAGGCCCAGCGGCTCGGCGAGCTTGCGCATCCCGGCCTGGCCGGCGGCGTCCGCGGTGCCATGCAGGTCGTTCCACGCGTCCACGAACCCGGTCATGTCGCCGCGCGGCAGCGGCGGCACGCGCGCCGGGACCGCCTGCGCGGCCTCGGCCAGGACCCGGCGCCAGAAGTCGGCGGCGGCCTGGTGGCGCCGCTCGCGGCGCTCGGCCAGGTAGCGCATCAGCAGGATCGCCACCAGCAGGACCATGGAGGTGACGACCACGACCAGGCCGAGCCAGAAGGCGAACTGCACCCGCGGATCCTGGGCGTACATGAAGTGTTGGAAGTTCATTGCGGGCTTGCTCCCGGCCGGATGGCGGGTTGACAGCGGCGGTGGCCGCGGGGAACGCTTGGCGCGGGGCGGGACGCAACCCGCGTCTTCCCCGCGCGGGGGGAGACAACGCAATGCGCAGGCCAAGCAGGAAACTGGTGATCGCGGCGCTGCTGGCGGGCGCGCTGCTGTTCGGGTTCGGAGTATGGGTGCTGCTGCATCCCGCCAGCGTGTTCGTGCAGCCCTGGCGCGCGCAACGCAGCGCCAGCAGCGGCGGCGAGGTGCTGTTCGGCCCCTACCCGGTCGAGGCCGACTTCGCGGACCTCGAGCGGCGCGGCGTGACCACCATCATCAGCCTGCTGGAGCCGCGCGTGCCCTACGAGGCCGAGCTGCTGGCGCAGGAGCGCGCGCGCGCCGCGCGCCACGGCATGCGGGTGCTGAACTTCCCCATGGGCAGCATCCTCGGCCAGAAGTTCGGCGACGACTACGTGGTCAATTCGCGCGCCGCCGCGCAGGCCGCGCTGCAGGCCGACGGCGTGGCCTACATCCACTGCTACCTGGGCCTGCACCGGGCGCGCAACGTGCAACAGTACCTGGACGGCTTCGCCAAGACCGGGACCTACGCCGGCACCAACGCCACCCCGACCGCGCACATCGAGGACGAGGAAGCGGCCTACGCCGCCTACACCGCCGGCGACTTCCGCGGCAGCCTGGCGGCGCTGGCGCGGATCCCGGACAAGGGCAGCCGGCTGGTGCTGATGGAGGGCTGGAACCTGTATCGCCTGCGCGAGATCCCGCAGGCGCGCGAGCGGTTCGAATCGGTCCTGCGCGCCGAGCCCGACAACGTGGATGCCCTGACCGGCGCCGGCTACACCGCGCTGGCGGCGGGCGACGTGGACCGCGCCGCGGAGGCGTTCGCCAAGGCGGTCGACGCCGGCACCCGCGACGTCACCGCGCTGGAGGGCTTGGCGTTCGCGCGCAACCGGCAGGGCCGCCGCGACGAGGCGCGCGCGCTGCTGGAGCGCGCGGTCGCGCTCAACCCGGACAACCCGGAAACCCGGCAGTTGCTGCAGAAGTTGCAAGCGTCCCCCAATAAGGTCGAAGGGCAACCGGACGCCGCCGAATGAGTCGGTGCGGACCGCTGCCGCCGGGACGTGGCCGCGCCCCCGCGCAGTCACGTACCCGGATCCGGGCGCTGCGCCCACGGCGCCCGCCCTCAGGCAGGATAGACGCAGCCAGCGTGCCAGAACGGCCAGCGGGCGCAGCGCGCACCGCGGGCGGCGCGGACTCGGCCAGCCTTGCCGTTTAGCGTCAGTTACCGCCCTCGGGCGTCAGCCCGCCCGCCGGCTGCACCACGTCGTGGTTGCGGCCGCGGAACGGCCGGTACCACCGCTGGATCCGCGCGATGTCCGCCGCCATGTCCTCGCCCAGCTCGAACGGCGGGCCGATGCCGATCACCTTGTTGGCGTAATCGAAGTAGGCGGGGATGACCGGCACGCCCGCGCCGCGGGCGATGTGCCAGAACCCGGGCTTCCAGCGCTCCACCCGCCGGCGGGTGCCTTCCGGCGCGATCGCGTACCACATGCGTTCCGCGCCGCGCAGCGCGTCCACCGCCTGGCCGACCACGCCGTTAGAGGCGCTGCGGTCGACCGGGATCACGCCCTGGCGGCGCAGCCAGGCACCCAGCACCGGCACCCGCACCAGGCTGTCCTTGCCCAGGATCGAGAGCTTCACGCCGGTGCCCAGCTTCGCCGCGAACCCCCAGAAGCCGTCCCAGTTGGACGAATGCGGGGCGGCGATCAGCACCGCCCGCGGCAGGTCGGGGAATTCCCCCACCATCCGCCAGCCGCCCAGCCGCAGCACGGAGCGCCCCAGCCAGCGCCCGAACCCGGCCGCCGGCATCCGCGGCGCGTTCGGCGGCAGCGCCAGCACCACCTTTCCGCGCGGATCGCTCAGTCCCATCCCTGCCCCCGCCGCCCCTGCTTGATCCCGGCGCGGCTGCGCTTCTCGCCCAGCCGCCGTTCCTTCGCGCCGCGCGACGGCTTGGTCGCGATGCGCTTCTTGGGTGCGTGCAGCCCATGTTCCAGGAAGCCGGCCAGGCGCGCGCGGGCGTCCTCGCGGTTGCGCTCCTGGGTGCGGTGGCGCTGGGCCGCGATCACCAGCACGCCGTCGATGGTGACCCGGCGGTCTCGGCGGGCGAGCAGCCGCGCGCGCACGTCCTCCGGCAGCGAGGGCGAGCCGGCCACGTCGAACCTCAGCTCCACCGCGGTGGCCACCTTGTTGACGTTCTGCCCGCCCGGGCCGGACGCGCGGACGAAGCGCTCGATGAGTTCGTCGTCGTCGATGTGGAGGCGGCCGACCTGCATGCGCCGATTGTAGGGCCGCCGTCAGGCCGGCTGCGATCCCCCGAACAGCGCCAGCGCCCGGGCCAGCTCGGCATCGGCCGGCGCCAACACCTCCATCCAGCCGCCGTGGCCGGGGTGCGCGAACGCCAGCCGGCGGGAATGCAGCAGCATGCGGTGGATGCCGAGCATGCGGAAATTGCGGTTGTGGCGGCCGTCGCCGTGGCTGGTGTCGCCGACCAGGTGGTGCGAGAGGTGCTTGAGGTGGCGGCGGATCTGGCGGAAGCGGCCGGTGCGCGGCGAGGCGCGCAGCAGGGCGTAGCGCGAGGTCTCGAAGCCGGCCGACGGCAGCGCAACCTCGCAGGTCGCCAGCACCTCGAAGTGGGTGACCGCCGGCTTCTTCTGCGGCTTGCCGGGGCCGCCGTCCAGCGGGTGGTCGACCACGAATTCGCGCTCCGCGGGCCAGCCGCGGCAGACCGCCCAGTAGTCCTTCTCGACGTCGTGCGCCATCAGCGCCTTGCCCAGCGCGGAGGCGGTGCCGCGGTCGAACGCCAGCAGCAGGCAGCCGCTGGTGGCGCGGTCCAGCCGATGGACCAGGAAGACGGGCCGGCCGAACTGCGCGCGCAGGCGGTCGGCGGCGAAGTCGGTCTCGCCGCGCGCCAGCGCGCTGTCGTGGACCATCAGCCCAGCGGGCTTGCAGACCACCGCCAGCGCGTCGTCCGCGTACAGCACCGGCAGCCCGCCGTCCGCTTCGCCCGGGTCGCGCATCGGCCGCCCGCCGCGCGCTAGCGCCGCGGCCACCCCGCCAGCAGCGCCCACAGCCCGCCCAGCCCGGCGATCCAGGTGGACACCGGCATGCCCAGCAGCTGCGGGCCGCCGGCCTCCAGCCCGTACAGCACCGCGGCGACGATCAGCAGGCCCACGCCCAGGATCGAGGCCACCATCCGGCGCTGCATCGAGGCCAGCGTGGCCGCGATCTCGCGCACGTCGGTTGAGCGCATGCGCAGCTCATGGGTGCCTTCCACCTGCTGGCGCAGCCAGGCGTGCAGCAGCCGCGGCATGTCCGGCGCGCGCGTCACCAGCTCGGGCAGGCGCTTGCGGAACTCGCCGGCCAGCCGCTGCGGGCTGTAGCGCTCCACCAGGATCCGCTCCAGCACCGGCCTGGCCACCGCCCAGATGTCGATGTTCGGGTCCAGCTGGCGGCCCACGCCCTCGATGTTGAGCAGGGTCTTCTGCAGCAGGATCAGCTGGGGCTGCAGGGTCAGCTCGTAGCGCTGCGCGGTGCGGAACAGCTTGACCAGCACCTCGGCCAGCGAGATCTCGCTCAGCGG
>CAMLJA010000196.1 GCA_946480065.1 uncultured Thermomonas sp.
GCCAGCACCTGCGCCAGCTGGTGCGCAACGCGCACGAGGAGCGCCGCCGCGGCAAGCCGCCGCGCGCGTTCCGCGACCTGTTCCGCGAACTGCGCCTGCTGGCCGCGCCGGACGCCGCCGGCGACGATTTCGAGGACCCGTCCGGGCAGGGCGACGACCACGCCTGATCAGCCCGCGCGGGTGCCGCCGACGGTCAGCGCGGACACCAGCAGCGACGGCTGGCCCACGCCCACCGGCACCGACTGCCCGTCCTTGCCGCAGGTGCCCACGCCGTCGTCCAGGGCCAGGTCGTGGCCGACCATCGCCACCTTCTGCATCGTCTCCGGGCCGTTGCCGATCAGGGTGGCGCCCTTCACCGGCGCGGTGACCTTGCCGTCCTCGATCAGGTAGGCCTCGGTCGCGCTGAACACGTACTTGCCGCTGGTGATGTCCACCTGGCCGCCGCCGAAGTTGACCGCGTACAGGCCCTTCTTCACCGAGCGGATCATCTCCTCCGGGTCGTGGCTGCCGGCGCGCATGTAGGTGTTGGTCATGCGCGGCATGACCAGGTGGGCGAACGACTCGCGGCGGCCGTTGCCGGTCGGCGCCATTCCCATCAGCCGCGCGTTGAGCGTGTCCTGCATGTAGCCGACCAGCACGCCGTCCTCGATCAGCGTGGTGCACTGGGTCGGCGTGCCCTCGTCGTCGATGTTGAGCGAGCCGCGGCGGCCGTCCAGGGTGCCGTCGTCCACGATGGTCACGCCCCGGGCCGCCACCTGCTGTCCCATCCGCCCGGCGTAGGTGCTGGTGCCCTTGCGGTTGAAGTCGCCCTCCAGGCCGTGGCCCACCGCCTCGTGCAGCAGCACGCCCGGCCAGCCGCTGCCCAGCACCACCGGCATCACCCCCGCCGGGGCGTCCACCGCGTCCAGGTTCACCAGCGCCTGCCGCAGCGCCTCTCGGGCGAAGCGTTCCGGCTTCCCTTCGGCCAGCAGTTCGTCGTACGAACAGCGCCCGCCGAAGCCGGCATAGCCGGATTCGCGGCGGCCGTTGTGCTCCACGATCACCTGCACGTTCATCCGCACCAGCGGGCGCACGTCGCCGGACAGCACGCCGTCGCTGCGCGCCACCAGCACCGTGTCCACGCCGCCGGTCAGGGTCACCATCACCTGCCGCACGCGCGGGTCCAGCGCCCGCACCAGGCCGTCCACCCGGCGCAGCGCCGCCACCTTGGCCTCGTTGCCCAGCGCGTCCACCGGGTCCAGCGCGGGATACAGCGCGCGCCCTGTGCGGCGGGCCAGCGCCTGCGGCGCGTGGCTGCGGCCGTCCCGGGCGATCGCCCGCGCGGTGGCGGCCGAGGCCAGCAGCGCGGAGGCGTCGAGGTCGTCGGCATAGGCGAAGCCGGTCTTCTCGCCGGAGATCGCCCGCACCCCCACGCCCTCCTCGATGCTGTGGGCACCGTCCTTGACGATGCCGTCCTCCATGCTCCAGTTCTCGCGCCGGGCGTGCTGGAAGTACAGGTCGCCGAAGTCCACGCCCGGCCCCAGCAGCGCCGCGAAGGCGCGCTCCAGCGCGGCGGGGTCCAGGCCGGCCGGGGCCAGCAGGCGGGATTCGGCGATGGCGAGTGCGTTCATGGGCAACCGGGTTCCGTGGTCCAGCAGTGATGGCGGCGGTTGCCGCCGCGATCAACCCTTGGGCGGCGGCGCGGGGCGCCGGGCCGCGGACGGGCCGCGCTCCACCACCTCCACCTTGGGCGCGTCCCAGGGCCCGCTGACCCGGTAGGTGCGCGCCGACAGGCCCTGCAGCGGCTTGTCGAGCACCGCGTTGGCCACCGCGCCCACCGCCGCGCCGACCGGGCCGCCCACCAGCGCGCCGGCCGCGGTCAGCAGGCCGCCGGACTTCGGCAGCACCTCCACCGACTGGTCGAAGCGGCGGGTGCGCAGGTCGGCGCTGCCGTGCACGCGGATGTCGGCGGCCGGGCCCTCGATCGCCAAGTTGTCGGTGCGGGCCACGCCCTGGGCCAGGCGGACGTCGCCGTGGATGCGGTCGAAGGAGAAGCCCTTTTCGAAGAAGTCGCGGAAGTCCAGCGTCAGCCGGCGCGGCAGCTGGGCGATCCCCAGCAGGCCGAGCACGCGGCCGGCGCCGGGATCCAGTTCCAGCAGGCGGCCGTCGCGCGCGTCCAGCGCGATCCGCGCGTCCATCGCCTTGGGGTCGAAGGCGTCCGGGCCGCCGTTCCAGCCGGCATCGACCTCCAGCCGCCCCTTGCCGCCGGCTACCTGGCCGCCCAGGCCCAGGCCCGCCAGCAGCGCGCCGATGTCCTGGCTGTCCACCCCCAGCCGCAGCCGCGTGCGCGCGCCGGCGCCGCTGCCGTACCAGCTGCCGGTGGCGGCGAGGCGCTGCTTGCCCCCGCGCGTGCTCAGTTCGTCCAGCCGCAGGCCGGCCGCGGTGGGCACGCTGCGGAAGCGCGCGCTCCCGAGCGCGGCCGCGCCGATCCGCAGGTCGCCGACGTCGAACAGCAGCGGCGGGATGTGCGCCGGATCGAACGCATCGCCGGGGGCCGGGGCGTCCGCAGCCGCGGCGCCGGCTGCCGCCGGAGCGGCCCCGGCGGCCAGGCCGTCCGGGGTCCAGTAGAAGCGCTCGAAGCGGCCGGCCACGGTGGCGCCGTCCTGGTCGGGCAGCAGCAGCGCGCCGGCGATCCCCGGCGCCTGCACCTGCACCGCGGTCCCGCGCGGCGCGGGCGCCAGCACCAGCCGGGCATCGGCGAAATCGGCGCCCAGCAGGCGCAGCCGGCGGGCCTGCACGTCGACGCGCCGCAGCGGCAGGCTGTCGCCGCCGCCCCGCCCGCCGGCGACGACACCGATCCAGTCGAGCGCCTCCAGCCGCTGCGCGCGGCCGTCCACCCACAGGCCGGGGGCCACCGGCGCGGCCGCGGGCTCGCCCCCCAGCCGCACCCGGACACCGGTGCGCTCGCCGAAGCTGCGGCTGCGCAGCGACAGCAGGTCGCCCAGCGCCACCGCCACCTCGCCGCGCGCCAGCGGCAGCGCCACGTCCACGCTGGCCGCCAGCGGCTGCGCGGCCGGCTTGCGCAGCGGCAGCGGCAGCGCCACTGCGGTGCCCACCAGGCTGGAACGCAGGCGCAGGCGCGACGGCGGCGCGTTGCGGGGCTGCCCGCGCGGAACCGCCAGCGCCACCGTCCACGGCGAACGGCCGTCCAGCCACGGCTTGAGCCAGGCCAGGCTGGCGCCGGCCTTGTCCAGCAGGTCGTCGATGCCGAGGGTGGCCTGCAGTTCGGCCTCGAACGCCTGCGCGGGGTCGCGCACGTGCGGGCCGGCGCGCAGGGCCAGCCGGCCGGGCTGGGCGCCGTGGCGCACCCGCAGGTCCTCGGCCACGAAGCCGCGACCGTCGTAGCGGGCTTCGCCGCGGACGTCGTCGAACGCCAGCGCCCAGCGGGTTTCGCGCAGGCTGGCGCCGGCCAGCGTCACCGTTCCCTCCAGCCGCGACGGCGGCGCGCCGCGGTACAGCGGCAGCCGCAGGTGGAAGTCCGCGCTGGCCGGGCCCGCCGCGCGCAGGGCCGACAGGGTCTCGCCGTAGTCGCGGTGCAGCGGGCTGGCGCGCAGCATGGCCAGGAAGTCGCCGGCGTCGCCCGCGGCCTGCGCGTCCACCGCAAGCTCGGCGTGGCCGAAGCGGGGGATGCCGGCGCTGAACGCGGTGATCGGCACGCCCAGCAGCCGGCCGGCGCCGGCCACGGTGAAGCCGTCGGCCTCGAACCGGAGGTCGGCCCGCACGTGCTCCGCGGCCGGCCAGTCGGGGTGGAAGCGCAGGGTGGCGTCGTCCAGGCGCGCATCCACCCGGAACCGCCCGGCGCCCGCCATCCCCGCCTCGTCGCGGAACGGCCAGTCGCGCAGGTCGCCGGCGATCACCGCGTGCACGTCGCGCAGGGTGCCGCCCTGCAGCGCGCGCTCCAGCCAGTCCACGGTCGCTTTCGACATCAGGTGGTGGACCCAGAAGCCGCGGGCGGTGGCCACCGGGGTGTCGCCGATGTCCGCGGCGAGGTCCAGCCGCGGGCGGCCGCCGCCCGCCGGGAAGCCGAGCCCGCCCCGCAGCCGCAGCGACAGGTCGGGGCCCGCCAGGCCCAGCCCCGCGGTGCGCACGGACCAGCCCTGGGCGTCGCGCCAGGCCACCAGCTCGCCGTCGAGCGAAAACGCGTGCGGCACCCCGAACCCGACCGGCCAGTCGAGGGTGGCGGCGGCGGCCGGGTCCAGCCGCAGGCGCAGCCCGGTGGCGTCGCCCTCCAGGTCGCCGGCCAGTCCGCGCAGGCCGGGCG
>CAMLJA010000197.1 GCA_946480065.1 uncultured Thermomonas sp.
CCTCGCAGCTGCCGGGGCTGGCCGCGCAGCTGAAGGCCGCCGGCTTCCGCGGCGACCCCGCGCAGCTCGCCGACCTGACCCGCTACCCGATGAGCGCGGTGGTGTCGCTGGGCGGCTGCACCGCCAGTTTCGTTTCCCCGCAGGGGCTGGTCGTCACCAACCACCACTGCGCGATGGGCGCGATCCAGCTGAACTCCACCCCGGAGCGCAACCTCATCCGCGACGGCTTCAATGCGCCCACGATGGCCGACGAGCCGTCCGCCGGCCCGGCCGCGCGGGTGTGGGTCACCACCGGCTTCGACGACGTCACCGACCGCGTGCTGGCCGCCGCCCGCGGCAAGACCGGGCGCGCCTACTTCGATGCCGTGGATGACGCCGGCAAGGCGATCGTCGCCGAATGCGAAGCGGAGGCCGGCACCCGCTGCCGGGTCGCCGACATGTACTACGGCAGCAAGTTCTACCGCATCCGCCAGCTGGAGCTGCGCGACATCCGGCTGGTCTACGCGCCGCCGGAGGCGATCGGCAACTACGGCGACGAGGTGGACAACTTCATGTGGCCGCGCCACAGCGGCGACTTCGCCTTCTACCGCGCCTACGTGGGCAGGGACGGCAAGCCCGCCGCGTATGCGCCGGACAACGTGCCCTACCACCCGTCGGCGCACCTGGAAGTGTCCACCGCGCCGCTGAAGGCGGGCGACTTCGCGATGCTCGCCGGCTATCCCGGCGTGACCTACCGCCACCGCACCGCCTCCGAGTTCGCCAGCCAGATCGAATGGGTGCTGCCCAACCGGGTGGAGACCAACCAGGGGCTGATCCGCGCCATCGAGGCCGCGACCGCGGGCAACGAGGCCCGCCAGGTGCGCTATGCCTCCACCGTGGCCTCGCTGAAGAATTCGCTCAAGCGCGCGCAGGGCGAGCTGGAAGGCCTGCGCCGCAGCGATGCCATCCGGGTGCGGCGCGAGGACGAGGCCGCGATGCTGGCCTGGCTGGCGCGCCAGCCCGACACCGCCGCGGCGCGCGCCGCCATCGACGCGCTGCAGGCCCAACTCGACGCCGCCGAGGCCACCCGCGAGCGCGACGCCGTGGTCGGCTCGCTGCGCACCGGCCTGCTGGGCGCGGCGATCACCCTGCAGCGGCTGGCGCTGGAGCGCGGCAAGCCCGACGCGCAGCGCGAGTCCGGCTTCCAGCAGCGCGACGAGGCGCTGATCGAGGGCGGGCTGAAGCAGTTGCAGAAGCGCTACGACCCGGCGGTGGAGCAGGCGGTGCTGGCCTACCTGCTGGACCGCTATTTCGCGCTGCCGGAAGCGCAGCGGGTGCCCGAATTCGACGCCGTGTTCGGCAGCGACAAGACCCAGGCGGCGGCCAGGCTGGCCGCCCTGTACGCCGGCACCCGGCTCGGCGACGAGGCCACCCGGCTGGCCGCGCTGAAGCTCGACGCCGCCGCTCTGCAGGCATCCACGGATCCCTTGCTGCACGCCGCGGCCACCCTGCAGCCGGCGCTGCTGCGGATGGAGGAGTCGGCCAAGCAGCGCGGCGGCGAGTTGCTGCGGCTGCGCCCGGCCTACATGCAGGCGTTGATCGCCTACCGCGATTCGCAGGGCCGGGCGGTGTACCCGGACGCCAACTCCACCCTGCGCGTCAGCTTCGGCAAGGTCGATGGGCTGTCGCCGCGCGACGCGGTGGAGTACCTCCCGCTGACCACGGTGGCCGGGATCCTGGAGAAGCACACCGGGGTGGCGCCGTTCGATGCCCCCGAGCCGCTGCGCGCCGCCATCGCCAAGGGCGACTTCGGCACCACCGCCGACCCGGTCCTGGGCACCCAGACGGTGGACTTCATGACCAACCTGGACACCACCGGCGGCAACTCCGGCTCGCCGGTGCTGGACGCCGACGGCAAGCTGATCGGCCTGAACTTCGACAGCAACTGGGAGGCGGTGAGCGCCAGCTGGATGTTCGACCCGCGCTACAAGCGCGCCATCCACGTCGACATCCGCTACCTGCGCTGGCTGCTGGCCAAGGTCTACCCGGCGCCGCGGCTGCTGGCGGAGATGCAGCTGCCGGCGGAGTGACGCCGGCGGCTCAGCCGTCCAGCTCGTAGTCGAAGGTGTAGAAGTGCTTGCCATCGACGATGTCGATGGCCATGCGCCCGCGCAGGCCGGTGAGTTCGTCGGTCCCGGTGTCCGGGACCACGGTGAGGGCCAAGCTGGGGCTCCCGCGGTCCATGGTCCCGCTGTGCTGGGCGAAGAAGCTGCCACTTCGGCCGTCGAGCGTGCCGTCGATGCGCTCCAGCGCCACGTAGGCGCCGGAGCCCGGCACCGGCGCCATCACCGCGAGCATGTGCACCACGCTGTGCGCGTCCAGCGCGCCGCGGAAGCGCTTGTCGAAGCGCGAGTGGCCGACGCTGGCGTCGCCGCCGATGTCCAATTCGTCTTGGGGGATGCGGGTGACCTCGAATTCGCCCTTGGCCTGCATGCGGGGTGTCCGTGGGGTGGGAGCGCCGAGCCTAGCGCCGCCGGCGTAAGGCCGCGTGCAAGCTGCTACCCTTCCGCGCCGTCACCCACCGAGCGCACGCACCGGCATGAGGATCCTGCTCGCCCGCCACGGGGAAACCCCGTGGAACGCCGAAGGCCGCTACCAGGGCCAGGAAGATATCCCGCTGTCCGAGGTCGGGCTGGCGCAGGCCCGCGCGCTGGGCGAACGCCTGCGCGACGTGCGCATCGACCGCGCGGTGGCCTCGCCGCTGGCGCGCGCGCGCCGCACCGCGGAACTGGCGCTGGGCGAGGCCCGTGCCGGGGCGCTGGCGCTTGATCCGGGTTTCCTGGAGATCGGCCATGGCGACTGGGAAGGCCTGCTGGCCAGCGAGATCCATGCCCGCGATCCGGAGCGCCTGCGCGCCTGGCGCGAGGCCCCGGAGACGGTGCAGATGCCCGGCCCCGGCGGCGAGTCGCTGGGCCAGGTGCTGGACCGCGCGTGGCCGGCGCTGGCGCGCGCGGCGGCCGGGCTGGAGCCCGACGCCACCCTGCTGGTGGTCGCCCACGACGCGGTCAACCGGGTGCTGCTGGCGCGCATCCTCGGCCTGCCGCTGGCGAAGCTGTGGAGCTTCCGCCAGGCGCCGACCACCCTGAACCTGCTCGAAGGCCCCGGCATCGACGCGCTGGAGGTGGTGCGGCTGAACGACTGCAGCCACCACACCGCGCTGTTCGGCGAGGCCGTGCACCGCGCGCTGTAGCCCGGACTTCCGCATGCCGCGTTCGCTCGCCGACTGGCTCGAGTACATCGAGCGCCAGCACCCATCGTCCATCGCCATGGGCCTGGACCGCGTGCGCGCGGTGGCCGCGCGCCTGGGCCTCGGCGCGCCCGCGCGTTGGACCGTCGCCGTCGGCGGCACCAACGGCAAGGGGTCCACGGTGGCCTTCGTGGAGGCCATCGCGCGCGCGCAGGGCCTGCGCGTCGGCGCCTACTCCTCGCCGCACCTGCTGCGCTACAACGAGCGCGTGCGGATCGACGGCCACGAGGTCGACGATGCCGCCCTGGTCGCCGGCTTCGAGGCGGTGGAGGCCGCGCGCGGCGAGGTGCCGCTGACCTATTTCGAATTCGGCACGCTGTGCGCGCTGTGGCTGTTCCAGCGCGAGGCGCTCGACCTGGCGGTGCTGGAAGTGGGGCTGGGCGGGCGGCTGGACGCGGTGAACATCGTCGATGCCGACGCGGCCATCGTCACCACCGTCGACCTCGACCACCAGGACTGGCTGGGCCCCGACAAGGAGGCCATCGGCTTCGAGAAGGCCGGCATCGCGCGGCCGTTCAAGCCGCTGGTGCTGGGCGACGACGATCCGCCGGCCAGCGTGCTGCGCCACGCCTATGCGATCGGCGCGCAGGCGTGGCGGATCGCCAACGATTTCTTCGCCGAACCCGTCGACGACGCGCACTGGCGCTGGCGCGAGGTCGGCTACGAACTGCTGCTGCCGCTGCCGATGCGCGGCCTGGCGGCGCCGGTGCAGCTGCGCAATGCCGCCTGCGCGATCGCCGCGCTGCGCGCGCTGGACCTGCCGCTGGACGATGCCGCCATCGTGCGCGGCGTGGCCGACGCCACGGTGGCGGGGCGCCTGCAGCGCTTCGACCGCGACGGCGTGGAGGTGCTGGTGGACGTGGGCCACAACCCGCAGGCCGCGCGCGCGCTGGCCGCGTGGCTGCGGGCCCAGCCGCCGCGGCGCACGGTGGCGCTGTACGCCGCGCTGGGCGACAAGGACGCGGCGGGCGTGGCCGGCGCGCTCGCCGGCGCGGTGGACGCCTG
>CAMLJA010000198.1 GCA_946480065.1 uncultured Thermomonas sp.
GGCCAGACCCAGTACTGGGGCAACGTGCTGGCCGCGCGCAGCGGCATGCGCCCGCTGCCCGCCTCGCTCGACGCGCTGGCGCTGGTGGCCGCGACCTACGCCGACAACCGCCCCGGGCTGGAGTGGCGCAGCGTGCAGGACACCACCAACGACCCGATCATCGCCGCGCGCGCGCCGCGCGCCTACCGCAACTACCAGATGAGCGAGGACTACTACTCCGCCGGGCAGATGATCTGGCTGGAGGCCGACGCGCTGATCCGCGCCAAGACCGGCGGCAAGAAGTCGCTGGATGACTTCGCCCGGGCGTTCTTCGGCGTCAACGATGGCGAATGGGAAGTGCAGGACACCTACACCTTCGACGATGTGGTGGCCACGCTCAACGGCGTGATGCCGTACGACTGGGCCAGCTTCCTGCGCGACCGGCTGGACGGCCGCAAGGGCCTGACCGGCGGCATCGAGGCCAGCGGCTGGAAGCTGGTCTACAAGGACACGCCGAACGCCTATGCCAAGGCCAACGCGCGCGGCGGCGGCGACTTCGTCTATTCGCTGGGCCTGTCGCTGGGCAAGGACGGCGGCATCGGGGACGTGCGCTGGGACAGCCCGGCGTTCGACGCCGGCCTGGGCACCGGCGCCACCGTGGTCGCGGTCAATGGCCAGGCCTACGACAAGGAGGCGCTGGAAGACGCGGTCAAGGCCGCGAAGGACGGCGCGCCGATCGAACTGCTGGTCAAGGAGTTCGATCGCTACCGGACGGTGCGCATCGACTACCGCGGCGGGCTGCGCTATCCGCACCTGGAACGCATCCCCGGCAAGCCCGATTACCTGACCCCGATCCTGACCGCGCGCAAGTAAGCGACATCGCGGCGGCGTGAAGCGGAGGCGGTGCCGAAGGGCGCCGCCTTCGTCCGTTCAGGGCCCGCACAAGAAGCTCAAATCGGGAATCACGCGCCGCGGCGTAGGGTGGTTTCCATGGACATCAAGCACGCACTCCGCACCGCCCTCCCGCTCGCCCTGGCCATCGCCTGCGCGCTGCCCGCGCAGGCCCGGGCGCCCTCCGACAGCACTGCATCCGACACCCTCGTGCCGGTCGCCGCGACCGCCACCGATGCGCTGGCGCCCGGCGAGTTCGAATGGACCCCCGACGCGGCGCCGCAGGGCCAGGTGCTGGTGGTGGTGAGCATCCCCGAGCAGCGCGCCTACGTGTACCGCGGCGGCACCCGCATCGGCGTGTCCACCGTGAGCACCGGCACCGACGCGCACCCGACGCCGACCGGCGTGTTCGAGATCCTGCAGAAGAAGAAGATGCACCACTCGAACCTGTACAACGACGCGCCGATGCCGTGGATGCAGCGGCTGACCTGGGACGGCATCGCGCTGCATTCCGGCCGCATCCCCGGCTACCCGGCCTCGCACGGCTGCGTGCGCCTGCCGGACGGCTTCGCCGCGAAGCTGTTCGCCGAAACCGAGAAGGGCGGGATCGTGGTGATCGCCGACGAAAATTCGCACGATTACGCCGTGGTGCACCCGGGCCTGCGCGCGCCGGTCGACACCTACAGCGGCCTGCCGCTGGACGGCAGCGGCGGGATCGTGGCGGTGCGCGGCGACGGCAGCGCGCCCGGCGGCGTGATCGCCGGGATGCCGCGCTGACGCGGCGCGGACGGCGTCACGATTTAGCGCAAGCCCGTCGCCCGCGTTCAGCTGGCGGCGGGAAATTCAGCCACGTGACGAAGGGGTGACGGTATGGTCGCCCCATGCGCGATCCCAACCGTCTGCTCACCCTCGCCCTGGCCGCCCTGCTGGCCGGCTGCGCCGGCCCCGCCACCCGGCCCGATGCCACCGGTCACGTTTCCGTTGCCGAGCCGGCCCTGCCCACCGCGCCCGCCCCGGCCGTCGCCCCGCCCGCGGCGGTGATCGACGCCGAGCTGGCCCGCCTGCAGCGGCTCGCGCCCGATGCCGATCCCGGCGTGCTGGCGCTGGCGCTGGAAGCCCGCGCCTGCGCCCTGTCCAGCGGCGAGGTGGACCCGGACGCGCGGCTGGCGGTGATCGACTATTCGCGCCCGTCCACCGACAAGCGGCTGTGGGTGTTCGACCTCGCCCACGACCGCCTGCTGCACCGCGAGTACGTGGCGCATGGCTCCGGCAGCGGCGAGAACATCGCGCGGCGCTTCTCCAACGTGGACGGCAGCCACGCCACCAGCCTGGGCCTGTTCCGGACTGCGGAAACCTACGTCGGCGGCAACGGCTATTCGCTGCGGCTGGACGGCCTGGACCCGGGCTTCAACGACCATGCGCGCAGCCGCGCCATCGTCATGCACGGGGCTTGGTACGTGAACCCGGACCTGATCCGCAGCCAGGGCCGGCTGGGCCGCAGCCAGGGCTGCCCGGCGCTGCGCCAGGAGGTGGCGAAGGTGGTGATCGACGAGCTCAAGCAGCGCCAGCTGCTGTTCGCCTACGCCGACGACGCCCAGTTCCTGCGCGGCGGCCGCAGCTTCGCCTGCAGCGGCCGCAGCGCGGCCCGGATCGTGGCCGACGCGCGCGATGCCGCGTCCGGCGGCGGGCTGGCGCGGACCGCGATCGCGGCGCCCTGAGTCCGCGCCTTTCCCCGATGGTCTCGGGCGCCGCGCCGTAGCCGGAGTCGCCACGCGGGACCATCGGCGGCAGGGATGTCGCCGATGAGCCTGCAGGGAGGTATTCACGGCGTGTCCCGCACGGCGAGTGCGATGGAAGGCGGGGCGCGGCGGTGCATGGCCCGCGCTCAAGCCGCCTGCACGATCCTCAGCGGGTTGTCCCACTCCTTCAGCAGCTCCGCCTGGCGCGCCTTCGCCCGCTGCAGGTGCGCTTCCTTGACGTGCCCGAAGCCGCGGATGTCCTCGGGGATGCTGGCGATCTCCGCCGCAAGCCCGACGTTGCCCGCATCCAGCGTCTCCAGCAGGCCGGACACGGTGCGCTCGTACTCGCGGATCAGCGCGCGCTCGCCGCGGCGCTCGGCGGTATAGCCGAACACGTCCAGCGGGGTGCCGCGCAGGAACCGCAGCTTGGCCAGCACGCGGAACGCGGTGAACACCCACGGGCCGTATTCCTGCTTTTGCAGCTGGCCCTGCGCGTTCTTCCTGGCCAGCAGCGGCGGGGCGAGGTGGAAGTGCAGGGTGTAGTCGCCCTCGAACTGCTGCGCCAGCCGGCGCCTGAACTCGCCGCTGGTGTACAGGCGGGCCACCTCGTACTCGTCCTTGTAGGCCATCAGCTTGAAGAAGTAGCGCGCCACCGCCTCGGCCAGGTCGGTGCTGCCGGGCGCCTTCGCCGCTTCCGCGGCGCGGACCTTCGCCACGAAGCCGGCGTAGCGCCCGGCGTAGCCGGCGCCCTGGTAGCCGGTCAGGAACGCGACCCGGCGCGCGATGACCTCGTCCAGCGAGCGCGACAGGCGCGCGTCGTCCAGCGGCAGGAAGGCGACGTCGCCGCCGTGGCTGGCCGGGACGTGGCGCAGCGCGTCCTCGTCACGCAGGTCGGCGGCGAACGGGGTCAGGCCCGATTCGCCGGCGTCGTTGGCGGTGGCGCCCAGCAGCGGCAGCGCATGCGGGGTGGCTTCGGCCGCGGTCGGCGGATTGCGCACGATGCCGGCGGCCTCGACCACCGCCGGCAGGTCGATCGCGGCCAGCCGGCCCCAGGCGAACGCGGTCTTGTTCATGTCCACCGCGGCGCCGTTGAGTTCGACGGCGCGCATCAGCGCCTCCAGCGAGAGCGGCACCAGGCCCTGCTGCCAGGCGTAGCCGAGCATGAACAGGTTGGCGGCGATGGCGTCGCCCATCAGCGCGGTGGCCAGCCGGGTGGCGTCCACCTGCGCCAGCGCGCCGGCGGCCCGCGCCTCGCCGCCCAGCGCGGTGCTGACCGCCTTGACGATGTCCGCGGCCGGGAACTGCATGTCCGGACGGGTGGTGAAAGTGCCGGGCATCGCCTCGTAGGTGTTCATCACCACGGTGCTGCGCTCGGGGCGGATCTTGGACAGCACCCAGTAGTCGTTGACCACCACCATGTCGCAGCCCAGCACCAGGTCCGCTTCGCCGGCGGCGATGCGCACGGCGTGGATGTCGTCCGGGGTTTTCGCGATGCGGATGTGGGTGGTCACCGCGCCGCCCTTCTGGGCCAGGCCGGTCTGGTCCAGCACGGTGGCGCCCTTGCCTTCCAGGTGGCCGGCCATGCCCAGCAGCGCGCCGATGGTCACCACGCCGGTGCCGCCCACGCCGGTGATCAGGATGTTCCACGGCTGCGACAGGTCGC